>JAPPBX010000031.1 GCA_026702755.1 Candidatus Poribacteria bacterium
GGAATAGATGAAGGCGTTTTTTCTGCTTTTCCGGTAATCGATCGTAATGGAGCCGATCTTGTGCGATTTTCAGGACGTGATGTGAAACGTCCATTCCAAAGATCTCTTCAAATTGCTTTTCAGCCAATAATTTACGAAGAAGTTTTCCCTCACCGCATCCTAAATCAAGAACGCGTTTCGCACCACACGTCTTAAGGACTTCGGTGACCGCAGCCAAACGGACTTCGTTCAGAGAGATACGTTCTTCAATCTGTTCCTCTTTATGTGCTTGACTTGCCTCGTCAGTCTCTTGAGCATCTTCCTCGCGCAATTGGGCGAGTGCCTCATGCGTCAATCGACGTTGATGTTTCAAGTAACGACGAACAATCGATTCCTGTTCCGGATGCCCAGCGAGCCAATCATTGCCATGCTTTAAGAGTTTTTCGATCTCTGCCTCACCCACCCAGTAGTGCTTTTCGTCGTCAAGCACTGGCATCAAAACATAAAGATGCGTGAGGAGTTCGCTCAATTGACAGGTGTTTTCCAGCGTTACCGTAAAATAACGGCTCTGTCCCCAATCTGGGAATTGTGGGTCTAACATATATCGTTCTGCGCCTACTGTATAACCCAGAGGTTCAAAAAGTCGGCGCAATAATTTTTCGCCACCGCGGCATGGCAAGATGGATAATTTTGCCTTTAAAGGGATCTCTGTTTCCACAAGTTCTGGACGTTCTTTGCACTTGCCCGATAACGCACTACTAAATACCCGTGCGATCGCTACACTCAAAAACGACGAAGCAACATAAGGACGATCACTAACGTACTCCGCCAACGCGAAATTTTCCGAAAATTGCCCGTGCGGACGGCGAACAAGTCCAACCGGATCAACATCAAGAAGCAGGGCTGCCGTGCACGTTTCGGCACACGCCTCCGGGTAAAAGACATGTGCCTGACCAAAGGCAAGCCCAAAGGATTGAATTCGCGCGGGGTGTTTATGTAACAAATAACCAAGATCGGTCGCAGGAGAATATGTGGTTGATATTGTTAATAGCATAACGAGGTGGTAAAAAATATAACGATATCTGACGATAACTTGGATTGGACATCTCAGCAGTTGTGCTCACATACATTACATTGTATTTTCTTTTCCGTATTCCGTCAAGTCTTTTGTTAGTGTATTAGGGCTATTTAGCTTTAGAATTTTTGTCCAATGTAGTCGAAAAATTCGCGACCGGAAGGTCACTCCTACAGCAAGGAATACAGAACCGAAAGCCTAAAATTTCGGAAAACTAAATGCCCCTATAGACCGCTAAAAAAGCCTTGAATTTCGCCAAGGCATCGTGTATAATTTGGATAAACTATATGTTCTTACCACACGGAGGTTCCAGATGCACGCAACCTCAGAAAACATATTGGAAGCATTTAACCAACTTCCTGAGATAGAAAAACATGCGATCGCCTCTGAAATCATAAAACAGATGGTTCTGTTGGATTTCCCGCCTCTAACAGATGAGGGACTCACAGAAATTGCTGACGCGCTTTTTGTTGAACATGACAAAATGGACTATCATCTTGCAAGTGAAGTTAAAAAGGCATGCCCGTCAATAACATAAGCATGATACGAATAAATTTGATTCAGTTTTAATCGGAGGACATGGCGCAATGGCAGCTGCTAATTCTCATCCATACACACCGGTATATCCCGGTCCGAACGACGATCTGCTCGAAGCACAGGCACGCGTTTGCACAGGGCCGCATCAGACACGACCGTTAGGTGTAAACGCCTCAGATTTCCCGCAACCGGAACCGCTCCTTGAAACGCTCCTAAAATCTATAACGGGTGAATTGCCTGAATCGGATGCTGCATCAGCGGCACAGATGGGGGCGTTCTTCGCGGCAATGACGCTCCGCGCCTATTTCCCAAAATCCACACAATGGAGTCCTGCGGAAGAAGCAGCATTCCGCAAATACCGTCCAGCACTCACGACACAGCTCCCACCCGAAATTCAATACCTCATGAATCCAGAGGACGGCTATGTACCAGCGAATCCGACAGAGGCAATCGTCGTGAACGCATTGGAAAAGATTTTACGCGCAAAACATTTAAGTTACACTGAAACCCGCGAGATGTGCGAAGCTATCCTCAGCGATGATGTCAACCCTGCCCTCAAAGGTGCTGCACTCATCGGGCAAAGAATGAACCGTGAAACCTACAAAGAGGTGCGCGGTTACCTCGATGCGTTCTTCGGACCGGAAGAGGTCCAGCCTATTGATGTTGCAACGCTAACGCATTTCGGGCAACCCTACGATGGCGCAACGCGCTATTTCCGTCCGACGCTATTTGTCGCTGCCGTGCGCGCTGCACTCGGTGAAGCATCGCTGCTGCACAGTGTGGATGTAATGCCCCCGAAGAACGGTGTGACAGAAGAGGCTATCTTGAAGGCACTCGGCGCGAATACACAACTATCGCTTGCGCAAACCGCTTCACTCATCACAAACGAATCGGTGGGGTTTGGATACGTCAGCCAACGCGAGTATTGCCCCGCTGCCTATAACTTACGCGAACTGCGAGTGCACATCAAGAAACGTCCGCCTTGGGCAGCAACAGAGAAAGCACAACAGTTCTTCTCGGCACGGGAAGCAAACTATATGGTGCTCGGCTACTATCACATCGGTTATGAGAAACCGCTCCTCCAACTGGCGTGGGAGAGAGGGTTTGATGCCGCAGTCGCTGTGAAGGGAGAGGAAGGGACAAGCCATTACGCGCTCCGCCTCGGAAAGCCTTCAACAAGCGATAGAATGGCAATCAACTATTCGCAAGGGTTCCGTCGTGTCAATGGTGTACGCGAAGATTTCGTGTTGGACATAGATCCAGCAGGTTACGGGTTTGACTATACTCGGAGTCCACGTCCAGAGGTTGTGAGCGCGGCAGCGTTTGCAGAAGTGGGTGTCGCGGCACTCTCAGGCGAAAAAGGACCTATCTACGATAGGATCCTATTGAACACAGCGATGGTAGACCATCTGTTAGGGATTTGTTCAACCCCTAAAGACGCACTTGCGCGCACACAGTCGGTGATGGATAACGGAAGCGCATTGAAGCACCTGCAAGCGTATGTTGCGGAGAGTCATCGGGGATAGCACTTGTTATCGACAGTCAGCAATCCGCACTTAGAGACTGTTTGACTGCTGATTACTGACGGCTGATGGTTTCCGATAACTAACAACCAATTAAATGTAGCCAGTTGAACCATCGGGACGGATGGGACAGGTGCGCTGCCAGTGGATGTATTCATTGTCCGTGATCGCCGCTTCGTTGACCTCTACACCCAAGCCGGGACGGTCTCGCAATTCCAAATACCCATCTTTTGGTAGATAAGGTTCGTCTACCCAATCGTTCCATTCGGTTTCAGTGGGCAGCAGATATTCAAGTATCTTGAAATTTGGGGTTGCGGCGGCGAAGTGGACATTAACAGCCGTTGCGAGCGGTCCCATCGGGTTGTGGGGGGCAACACTGACATAGTGTGCCTCGGCGATTGCGGCGATTTTCCGCATTTCCAGCAACCCACCACAGACACAAACGTCCGGCTGAATGATGTCAGCACCCTGCGCTGCGATGAGATCCAGAAACTCGAAACGTGTATAGAGGGACTCCCCTGTTGCAAGCGGCACTTGCATCTGGGCACGTAGGCGCGCCCAGGCAGGTATATGCTCAGGTCGGAGCGGTTCCTCGTAGAAATACGGGTCGTAAGGTGCGAGTGCGTTTGCGAGTTGGAGTGCGCGAATCGGCTCGAAGATTTTGGCGTGCGGATCGAAGGCGAATTCCCAATCTGTCGGGGTGTTATTCCGAATTTGCTCAAAATAGGTAGTGGCAGCATCACAGACACGTCCCCACCGATCTGCATCAGGATCGAGTTGATAAGGACTCGTCTTGAAAGCGGTGAAGCCCCACTCTTCATGAAGTTTGTGTGCCTGATCGGCGGCTTCGATACCGTCTCTGCCACCGATGCCGCGATAGATACGGATACGGTCACGAGCGTGTCCACCGAGGAGCATATAGACTGGCACACCCGCTGCCTTTCCACTGATGTCCCACAACGCATGATCAACAGCAGAAATGACAGCAAGCCCGGCACCGCCCGCGGGGAAACGGAACTGCTGATGCAGTTTCATCATAATATACTCAATCCGTCTCGGATCGTCGCCTTGAATCATCTCAAAGATGTAATCAGCAATCGGTTCAACAGAGAGGTCGGGACCCGTAGAGTAGGCTTCACCCCACCCGTAGAGACCTTCATCTGTTTCGACTTTGATGAGGCCGCGGGGTCGATTGCCGAAGCGTGCCATAAAGGTTTTGATAGCAGTGATTTTCATTTTCTTAACTATGGACCTCCGTTCTTTATAGTAATCGGCTGTCAGTACGTTCGCTACGCTCACTTTCAGCAGTCGGTAAGAGGTTTCTGATTAAAAGAAACATCTCTTTACTGACCGCTGAAAGCAATGACGAAGTCATTGCGCCCTGACAACTGAAAGCCAATTACCACGGATGTGTACGAAACGGTGATGCGGGTAACCCTTCTTTGTTCACGAAATTCGGTTCCGCGCTCTGATGCCATCCGAATCGGACTGCGACCGGATTTGCGATGGCATCGCTGGAGACGACAACCGTATCGCCATCAATTGTTGCTTGCGCCTCGACGAATTCCTTATCTTCACCGGCGATTTGGAACCATGTGAGCGGTTTTTCATCTCGCGAGGTTAAACCACTACCGACATGATCAAAAGTAAGTCGGATTGTGTTTCCTTCGACCACCATTGATTTGTAGAGCGGGCCGGAATATGTCACATCATCTCTGCCGTAGTCCTTTGCAAGTGCCCACAACGCCAGCCGTCTACCGACTCCCTGTTTATTTCGGGGATGAACATCTCTCGGATTACCGATGTCGGTTGTCACAGCCATACCGGTATTTGGGAGTGCTAATGTTGCGGTTTGTGCTTCCCAGATTTGCGGCAGGAAAAACTGGCTGCCGTCTTGATTACCGTAATTGAACGGCGCGAGTTGCACGAAATAGAAAGGGAAATCTCCTTGTCCCCAGATCTCGCGCCACCCGTTGATGAGTGCCTTCATCTTCTCGTGATAGATCATACCGTCCTGATGGTTCGATTCGCCTTGATACCAGAGCGCACCGCGTATGGCGTAAGGAACGATCGGATGCACCATACCATTGTAGAGTGCCGTCGGTCTCCCTTGATCCATTAACGGATGCGTATTGTCAGGCATCGGTTTAAGCTGTGCCTCGGTTTCTAACGCTTTACGGGTCTCGGCTATCCACGCTTCTATCGTGTTTATTTTCTCTGGGAGTTGTGAGCGATAGTTCGCCTGTATGTTTTCGACTTCCTTGTTTATAGACGTAAGTGCAGGCACACCAGCGAGACCCACAGGCGGTGTCCACGGTTCGATGAGGGTCCCGCCCCACGACGTGTTAATTAGCCCGATCGGAACATCAAGATTCTTATAGAGTTTCCGCCCGAAATAGTAGGCGACAGCGGAAAAATTCGGGATCGTCTCTGGTGTAGTTTCGTACCAATCCGCCTCTACATCTTGCTGAGGTAAGCCTGACGGGACTCGTGGGATATGGAACAGTCGGACCTTCGGATACATCGCCGCGGCGATCTCTTCCTCGCTATCATTTGAGGCACTTACGGGCCATTCCATGTTTGACTGCCCGGAACAGACCCAGACTTCACCGAAAAGCACGTTCGTCAGTTCGAGGGTGTTACTACCTGTGATTCGGAGTGTGTAGGGACCCCCAGCTGCCATAGCGGGGAGTTTAGCTTGCCAATTGCCATTAGCGTCGACAACTGTGGTTGTTGTTGCAATCGGTTCGACATCTTCGGCTTCAGCACTGAGTGTTATCGTAATCTCTTCGCCTGGGGGTGCCCACCCCCAGATAGGTGCCTGCATGTTACGCTGCAGCACCATGTTGCTGCCGAAGACACGCGGCAATGTGACCTCGGCGTAAGCGATACTTCCGATGAGAAGTGGTAGAAAACCGATGAAAAACAGCAGAATTAGTTCCATATCTTTGCTCCTTCAATTAGATAGTCGCGGAACGCATAAGTCAAGTCCTTCGGCTATTTTACCATGAATCTGTACGGAATGGGGATGCAGGTAATCCTTCCTTGTTCACGAAATTCGGTTCCGCGCTCTGATGCCAACCGAATCGGACTGCGACCGGATTCGCAACGGCATCATTGGAGACGACGATTGTGTCGCCATCAATCGTTGCTTTCGCTTCCACAAACTGTTTATCTTCACCTGCAATCTCAAACCACGTGAGCGGTTTCTCATCCCGTGCCATCAAGCCGCTACCGATAGCGTTAAAAGTGAGTCGGATTGTGTTCCCTTCTACTTCCATTGATTTGTAAAGTGGACCAGAGTGCGTTACGTCATCTCTACCGTAGGTTTTCGCCAGTGCCCACAACGCCAATCGTCTGCCGACTTCCTGTTTGTTTCGAGGGTGGATGTCCTTGAGGTTACCGATGTCTGTTGTCACAGCCATGCCGGTATTTGGAACAGATAACGTCGCTGCTTGTGCCTCCCAGATTTTCGGTAGGGTGAACAGATTCGCGTTCTGTCCGCCGTAATTGAAGGGAGCAAGTTGGACGAAATAGAACGGAAAATCACCTTGTCCCCAGACTCCGCGCCATCCATTAATGAGTGCCTTCATTTTCTCGTGGTAGAGCATACCGTCTCGAAGATTTGATTCGCCCTGATACCAGAGCGCGCCACGTATTGCATACGGAACAATTGGATGCACCATGCCGTTGTAAAGTCCGGTTGGTCTGGCTTGATGCCTTAAGGGGTGTCTATTGTCAGGCATCTGTGTAAGCGGTGTGTCTTTTTCTAATGCCTCGCGTGTTTCGGCTATCCATGCCTCAATTTCCTTCATTTTTTCGGGAAGTTGCCCGCGATAGTTCGTGTCCGCCTCTTGAATCTCTTTGGATATAGATTCAAGGGCAGGCACGGTTGCAAAGCCTGCAGGGGGTGTCCAGGGTTCAATACGCGTGCCCCCCCATGAAGTGTTGATTAACCCGATCGGTATATCAAGGTTCTTATACAGTTTCCGACCGAAATAGTAAGCGACAGCAGAGAAATTGGCAATTGTCTCTGGTGTGGTTTCGTACCAATCCGCTTCCACGTCTTTCTGAAGCAATCCTGAAGGTCTTCTCGGTACATAGAACAATCGGATCGTTGGATAGTTTGCAGCAGCGATTTCTGCCTCGCTGTCCTTCGAGGCACTCACGGACCACTGCATGTTTGATTGTCCAGAGCAAACCCAGACTTCACCGAAAAGCACGTTGGTCAATTCAACTGTGTTCTCGCCGGTGACACGGAGTGTATAGGGACCCCCAGATTGCATAGCAGGAAGTTTGATCTGCCAATTGCCCTCCGCGTCGGCAGTCACAGTGGTTGAGAAGACGAGTTCGGTACTTTCCTCTTCGGTAGTGAGGGTTACGGTAATTTCTTCGCCTGCGGATGCCCACCCCCAGATAGGAACTTGCATGTCGCGTTGCAGCACCATATTACTACCGATGACGCGTGGCAACGTAACTTCGGCATGGACGAGAGGTTGTGTAAGGAACAGTAGTAAACCAATGAGAAATAGTGTAATTCGTTTCATGTCGTCGTTCCTCCAATTAGATAGTTAGTGGTGTAAACTCTCCAGTTTCAAGTTATCAAGTCGTTAGAGATGGATTGTCAATGATTTATCACTCTTTCGGAATAATTTCCACTTTTAGTTCAACCCCTAAACCTTTGGCAATTTTCATAAGATCCCGTTTCTTATCTATCGTCGTCCCGCCTGTATAGATGTAATATTCCCCTGATTTCGTTTGGGAGCGGCCCGAGTATTCAGATGCTGTGACACGAGGAATCTTTCGCCGGACTATGTCAAGTGCCGCCACTTTTTCAACTCCTAACTTTTCAATCACCTCAAAAAAAGTGTCTTTTATTTTCGGACATTCAATTATTTCACCATCAGGCATCGTAACAACCAGTCTTGTCCGTCGCTGAGACCGTTTCGGTTCTGGAGTCGAAACATGCATTGGGGGAACGTGCTCTTCTTGGTCAAGACCTTGGATTTGACTATCCGCAAGAGGAACACGCGCTTCCTCAGATTCTGTTGTTAAACTTTCCAGAAAAGCAAGTACCTCCTCTTCTGTTGGTAAATATCTACAAACCTTTTTCATATCTGCTATTAGAAGTTGTAGCAATACCCGATTCTTTTCTTCCAAGAGCTTGTGCCATACTTCGGGCAAATGCCGTGCCAACTCGCGTTGTCGCGAAAAGTTTCGATAGTCTTCTTCGATTGCAACAAATGCATCACCCGTTTGTACTGACTCGTAGTTTAAGTATCTGTTTAGAAGATTGGCATTTTCCTCACTATTTCTAGTAATGAGATCCAATTCGACTACCTTGCGTTCTTCGTAAGTTCCCTCACCCAGCGGGTAAAAAAAGATCCATTTCCGCCCATCGGTGAGAATAGCAACACGGACACCTTGATGAACAGCGTATTTAAAAAGTTGTCTTTCTGCTCCATCAAGCTTCCCAACTTGCTTCGCTTCAATGAAAATGCGTGGTGTTGCGAGTGGATGATACAGAGCATAGTCAACTCTCTGTCCCTCAACTGGGTATTCCGGAAAAACAACCTGAGTCTTCAACATCGGCCATCCTAACTCCTTAAGCAGTGGATCTATAATACCGGAACGTACGGCAGTTTCATTTGTGAACTGCTGGTTTACTAATTCGTTGCGTATGTCATCAATGTGCTCCTTCAGTGTCATACTCCTACTCCCTCCATATTGAGTGAGTGATGTAGTGCGGTTCCATGAACTTTAAGAGAATATTTCGGTAATTCCATAAAAAGCAGTTTCAGTCAAAAGGATTGATCACTCCTGAAAATCCTTGAATCTTGTAAATCCTGCTTCAGACAATAAACATCGCGTATTACCGAATTAATTTTTTAGTCTTCATCAAACCGCATCATAGGTGTCAATTTAGCGATTTTTCCGTTAATTTTTCGCTGTAGATCTCTACAGATACCGCCCCTACGGGGCTTAGGTCTGTGAGGTACCGTTTTTCTACACAGATACCATCCCTACGGGATTCAAGAGGTTTTTGAAAGTTTCAAGGTTTCTGCGTAAAACACGGTTCGGTTAGGAATGCAGGTCGCATTTGGGCGAGTACGCCGCAAAACCGAACCTACCGGTCTGGGTCCGCGACGGTTGTTTTCCCTAAAATTGACCCCCATGGTGCGGTTCCAAATCACATCTACTGAGTCGGGATAAACTTTTTCTGATTGCTGAAAGCCGATTACTGGCTGTTATTCAGGCGTTCGGCGAGGTAGCTGTTGCGTTGCATGACTTGATTGTTACGGATACAAATGCCGAGTGCCTGTTTGGTGCCGACGACCACGACGCGCTCCCTCGCGCGGGTGATACCGGTGTAAAGAAGATTCCGCTGTAACATCAGATAGTGTTGTGTGTGCAAGGGGATAACAACAGCCGGATATTCACTGCCCTGTGCTTTATGGATTGTCGTGGCATACGCTAAGACGAGTTCTCCCAGGTCCGCCGTATCGTAAGCGACCTGTTTATCGGGAAACTGGATATAGATTTTCTTGTCGATGTGCTCAATCGCGACAACTCTCCCGATATCACCGTTGAACACGTCATAGTCGTAGTTGTTGCGGATCTGCATCACTTTATCGCCGACACGGAAACCACCCGCTGTGACGGATTGGTCTTTCAAGCGAGATACTTGTGCATAAGGTTCGGCTCCGAACCGTGATTTTTCTAAGGGATGGCGGTAGACCGGCGCAGTATATTCCGGATTCAACACCTCTTGAAGCCGTTTGTTGAGGTTTTCAGTACCAAGCGTTCCGCGTCTCATCGGACATAGGAGTTGGATGTCGTCTACTGGATGATAATCGTAGTGCTGTGGTAACCGATCCGCGATGAGCGAACATATCACTTCGGTAATTTCTTCGGGATCGTCCTCCTCTATGAAGAAAAAGTTTCGGTCAGTGTCGCCGGTGAGTTCAGGAAAATCGCCTTTGTTAATACGATGGGCATTTGTGACGATCATGCTTTCCTGCGCTTGGCGGAATATCTCGGTCAGTTGAATGACGGGTATCCTTCGGGAATCGATGAGCTCCTTCAGGACATTGCCTGCACCGACAGAGGGGAGTTGATCGGTGTCACCGATGAGGATGACGGTGGTACTCGGACGGATTGCCTGCATCAAACGGTTCATCAGGACGAGGTCTACCATGGATGTCTCGTCAATAATAACGACATCTGTGTTCAAAGGGTTGTGTCGATCCCGTTTAAAGGCGTTAATTTGTGGCGAGAATTCAAGGAGTCGATGGATGGTTTTGGCTTCACCACCGGTTGTCTCGCTGAGGCGTTTGGCGGCGCGCCCTGTGGGTGCTGCCAAAGTGATGTGTCTGCCTTGTGCCTCAAACAGACGAATCATGCCGACCGTGGTTGTCGTTTTGCCAGTGCCGGGTCCGCCCGTAAGAATCAGAGCACGCGCTGTCATCGCCGTATGGATCGCCTCACGTTGCTGCGGTGCGAAACGGATATGCATCTCGCTCTCCAATTCGGAGAGCGATGCCGCCTCGGTTTGAACGTGACTGGTGCCGTGTCTCTCATTAGAATTCAGGAGTCTCAAAAACTGATTTGCGACACCGAGTTCTGCATAGAAAAAAGGAGCAAGGTAGATAGCTGAATGGCTGTCGGCTGTCGGCTGTCGGCTATCGGAAAGAGATGCTTGATGTGCATCGGTAATCTCTTCCTGATCGCCATCTGCTGATGATTGATCGCTAACCTCGTAGTCGCCCTGTGTCTCGTCTATGTTGGTTTGTTCGTCAGTGTCTGGGAAGTCTGTAAAACCGGGATTAATAATTTCCTCTTTTTCAATGAGGGCAAAGATACCCTCTTCAATCGCTTCCAGTTCCTGCTCAAGCATCGTCTCACACGCCTCAATCAATTCGGAGCGGTGTTGAAAAACGTGGCCTTCATCTGCCTTTTGGCTGAGAACATATTTGATTCCGGCTTGCACCCGTTGTGGTGCGTCCTTATCTATGCCGAGTTTCTGCGCGATTGTGTCCGCGGTTACGAATCCGATGCCGTAAATGTCGTCGGCGAGACGATATGGGTTTTCTGTGACGATTGGGATTGCATGGCTTTCATAAGTCTTGTAAATCTTTGCGGCGTGTGCCGTACTTACATCGTGCGATTGCAGGAAGATCATGACGTTTTTAATCTCGCGCTGTGCTTCCCACGCTTCTTTGATCATCTCTACACGCTTCCGCCCGATGCCGGGGACGCGCGTCAGTTTGTCAGGTTCGTACTCAATGACATCCATCGTATCCATGCCGAACTTCCGGACGATGAGTGCTGCCATCTTCGGACCGATACCCTTGATGAGACCTGAGCCGAGGTATTTTCTTAAGCCGACGACGTTTGCGGGTAGGATGGTTTCATATTTCTCAATTTGGAACTGTCTGCCGTATCTGGGATTGTCTACCCACTCGCCTTGGAGGAGGAGGCTTTCACCGGGGTTGATGGATGCCAAATTGCCGACGACAGTGATAAGTTCGGACTGGGCGCGCGCGGAAAGTCGTCCGACTGTATAGCCGGTATCAGGGTTCTCATAGACGATGCGTTCAAGTATACCCTGCAATGTTTCCATCTTTTTAATTTTGCCCTAACGGGGGCTGTTAGGACACATCGGCATTGAAAGGACACGCGATGCGTTTCGGACAACTTTATTAGAATTACAAATAGAGCAAACTATCAAATAGGTGTGCGATTGGACAAGAAAACCCTGGCACGACATCCTCACCGGTGAGTGTATTGTTGTGTGTTAGTGTCTCAATATCTGTCTCGGAGCGATATACCGTCACCGTTTTAGAAACAGGTTCAAGAACCCAAACGAGATGTGTTCCTGCTTTCAGATAGGCAAGTGCTTTTGCAGCAACACGAGACTGGACATCTGCAGGAGAAACAACCTCAATTGCCAGATCGGGCGGTATGGAAAACCCCTTAGTCTTGTCGCCAGTCAATCGGGCGGTTGAAACAAACGCGACATCAGGTTTTGCTGTACGTTCCCCAATCTGAAATGTCGTCTCCGCCGTATACAAGCGTCCTAATTTCTGTTGATAAACATGCATATACAAATAATGAATGACATTGACACTAATTTCACCATGTTCTCTCGACGGCGGCACCATTGGTACTAATTCTCCCTTAACATATTCATACCCCTCTACATCATGCTCAAGAAATTCCTCCAACGTCATTGTGGTAGGTATTGAGCGCATCTCTGGAGGAAGTGGCGGTGATTTTGGGACTAATTTGCCGTCTATGTATTCATATCCCTCTACATCATGCTCGAGAAACTCTTCCAATGTCATCTTGAGGCTTTCTGGTGGACGTATTCCTTGCTCAACTTCGTGGATTTCTTGTAACTTCATGCTTTTAATCCCTCCGAATAGAAAGTTTGCAAGTGTGCTAAAGTTTGCAGATGAACCAGAAGCCTCTGGAAACCACTTTACGGACTTTAGAACATTTTATGGACTTTGAAACTTTCCCCAACTGAAGTCGCTGAATGAGATCTATCCAACTTCCGTCATCAATTTCCGAAAAGCATTGAGCTGCGGTGGAATGGTATGCGGCTTATCGGTTTTATCTTGGAGTGCCTCAACGGTTTTGAGTCCATTACCCGTGATGGCGAGAACTATCGACTCATCCCGTCCAATGTGGCCGCTCTCTATCAATTTTTGCGCAGCGGCGAGCGTAACACCGCCAGCAGTTTCGGTGAAGATACCTTCTGTAGAAGCGAGCAGTTTTATCGCCTCCACGATCTCACCATCAGTGGCGTGTTCGCCGACACCACCGGAGTTTCGGACTGTATCAACAGCATAGATACCATCTGCTGGATTTCCAATAGCAAGGGATTTAGCGATTGTGTTCGGTCTGACAGGCTTTACAAAGTCGCCGTTTTCTTTATATGTGTTGACGATGGGACCACAACCTTCCGCTTGGGCGACGTGGATTTTAGTGTTCGGTTTGTCTATTAAATCCAAAGTGTGGAATTCTTTTAATGCCTTGCCAATCTTTGTGATGAGAGAACCACCAGCGGCAGGTGCGACGATATGTGCGGGCGCCTTCCAACCGAGTTGTTCGAGCAGTTCAAAGCAGAGGGTTTTCGAGCCTTCAGCATAGAAAGGTCGGATGTTGATGTTCACAAATGCCCATGGATAGACCCCACCAATTTCACTACAAAGTCGGTTGACATCGTCGTAAGTACCAGTGATGCCTACGACTGTGGGACCATAAACGAGAGATGCGACGACTTTGCCGACCTCAAGATCCGCGGGGATAAAGAGAAAGCAGTTCAGTTTCGCGATGGCGGCGTGTGCGGCAACAGCGTTGGCGAGATTGCCAGTGGACGCACAGGAGACAGTGTCAAAGTCGAATTCCTTCGCTTTGCTCAAAGCGACTGCGACAACCCGATCTTTGAAGGAAAACGTCGGATGACAGACGGTGTCGTCTTTGATATAGATCTCGTTGACCCCGAGCGCGTCTGCGAGATTTTTCGCACGAACGAGGGGTGTAAACCCAGTGTGCTCACCATCCGTCGGTTCACCGTCTATCGGCAGCAGATCTGCATATCGCCACATACTTTCGGGACCGCTCTCTATTGAACGCCTTGAGATAGATTTTTGTATCACTTCATAGTCATAGTCTACTTCCAGAGGCCCAAAACAGAATTCGCAAACGTGAAGCGGCTCTTTGGGATATTGCTCACCACATTCGCGGCATTTGAGCCCTAATACTTTTTCCATTGTTTCTTTCCTTTTCGATTTCTAACGATTGGTTTTCAATGAATTTGAACACCATCACGGTGAACGAATAGATTCCAAGAATTTCCTTTTAGTCCGTCCGCGTTTATTGTTAATCTACAATCACCTATACACCAAAAGATTGGCGGGGTTAGATGAAGTTTAATTATTTAAATCGGTAATTCTAATTCGCCCCTAGGCCCGGTAGGTGCGGTTTGCAATCGCACCGGACTTCACCAATAAATTACCGAATTAATTTTTTAATCCTCATGAAACCCCGCCAGCGGAGGTGATCGGTAAATGATTAGATTGTCAATTTAACGCTAAATTCGTTTTTTCCGGGTTGCAATGTAAGACGTATAAAAAGCAAATGTTCTCCGACCCATCTGACATCATGGGCGTTAGACTCGGTGAGTCGTAAACCGTTGTGGTCCCCCCACACTGCTATCCCATAAGGCATCGCTTTCGTTGATTCTACTGTGATAGCGATGCGTAGTTGCGTTCGATGTCGAGTTGGCGAAAAGCCTATTAGAACAGGTTTCGTCGCCTCAGATTGCAACACCCGTTCGCTTGCATAATTTTTGATTTCAACGGGGTCCATAGCACCTTCAATAAAGGCGAATTCGCACGCCGCGTCACAGTAAAACATCTTTAACGTAGACTTCGGATCAGCGGTTTCCTCTTGTACCTCCGTACTTGTACCGACAACAGCCACCGGTTCGGTTAGTTTACAATGCGCTATGTAATCGTCAACCATCTGAGAAAGCAGTAGCGGCTTCGTGTCTTCAACACTCACGACGTGTGCGAAGTATGCATCCAGTCGGTCAAGTCCATCTTGTCCGAGATGCGCGACGGTGAGCGGATGAATATGCTCTACATAACCGAGCCACTGATTCCACGCCGTGTTCTCCAAATAGGTATCGTAATGCTGCTGTGCCGTTCCATTTAAGAGGGCTGCGCGAAGATTATGTGTATCCTGAGCAAGATGACCGGCGGTATGGTAGGGGACACCAACAATTTTCTCAAACGATTGCGCGCCGTTCTCATCAGCCGTCCCTCGCATTGCAATAGCATCAGCGGACGTTGGTGCCTCAAGTGGATAAAAGCACCCGAACCCCCCACGGTCCATTTCCACTTCCGGTGCGTTCGGATCGGTCTCATCAATATCTTGTGGATTCCAATGATAGCCCCAGAGCCCTCGGAATCCGGTCTGTTCAAGCGCGCGCAGAAAAACATCATTCTTGAAGATTGCGCCTGCGACATTAGGCTCTGCCCAAGGCATTGTGCTCTTCAGTTTTTCGGATTCCTTGGTTATGTACTCCGGTAATCGCTCTCGCATCTTGACGAGATGCGTCGCCATGGCTTCTGTGCTGGCACCTGGATTAGCGTTTCTTTCTTCCTCCCAGTTTGTGTCCCAGATCGGTTTGACATCGAGCATTAGCAACGAAGCGTCGCCCCCACACTGTTCAAAGTCGGTGTGCAGTGTGGTGAGCAACTTCGCAACGCCTGGCGCAGACTGCGTGTCGATCGCCCATGTTATGGGTATACTGTGTTTGTGCGCGATTTCGGCTAATAGTCGGATGCCCTCAAGCAATCGTTCTCGGTCTTCCCCTATTGCTGTGCTTACCAATCCGTAATTCAACATGTTCTTAATAGTTACCAGTTACCAGTTATCAGTTGTCAGTTAATTTCTTGTGGTGGTTGCTTTATTTATTACTGCCACAACGCCTCTTTTAACTGAAGACTGAAAGGTTTTTCGCAGAAAAACCGAACCGACAACTATTCCAAAAAGACGGTAACGCCCATGTCCGCATACTTTTGACGTGTGCTGGGGTTGCCATTTCTAAAGCAGACAGCAGTTGTCGTTCCTTCCAAGGCGCGAGCGACGTATTCAACGCAGGCATCCACGGTTTGGAGCGCATGATTCGGATGACTCTCAATGCTAAATGTCAAATCAGCGGGACCGAAGGAGAGGCAATCAACACCCGGTTTCGCGAGATATCGTGCATGTGTGACAGCTTCTATAGATTCGATTTGCATCCAGAGGATACCATTGGAATTCCACCAGTCGGCGTATTCGAGCCGCTCTTTGCCTGCGGAATTGACCCGTGGGGCACCACCCCAACTTCGGATACCCTGCTGTGGATAGTAGAACGCGGCAACGGCCTCGTTTACTGTTTCGTCCAATTCAACTTGCGGCACCTCAATGCCAGAGGGGCCCAAATCAAGGTAGTTGCCGATGAGGTAGGCGTTTCGGGTATGCTTAATCCGAAAGTTAACCGGAATCCCTAATTCATTCGCCATATTACAAAAGGCGACAAGCCGATCTTCGTTGTATGGAGAGTGCTGGCTATCTACGGCAACAAAATCGTAACCCTCGTCTTCGAC
The DNA here is from genome assembly GCA_026702755.1 of Candidatus Poribacteria bacterium. Classification (NCBI taxonomy): domain Bacteria; phylum Candidatus Poribacteria; species Candidatus Poribacteria bacterium. The sequence goes on from JAPPBX010000031.1 coordinate 16,281, forward strand.
TTTGGAGACGAGCGCGTCGGCGGTTGTTGCCATAGAGACGTTAGCGCCATAGACGTGTTCTCCGTTATGTATCCGCTGTTTCAAATTTGCTGCTGACATTGTCATCCCTCGCTTTTTTGGTGCAGCTTGCAAGTCAAACTTGCTGTTAACCACTGTCCGCGATGCGCGCGTAAGTTCAGTTTTGTCCTAAAAATAGCATAGCAGAATGCTATTCCGAAACTCAGGCAGGCACTGTAAGTCACGCCCAAGCCTTTATAATTATACCCCAAAAATCGTTTTCTGTCAACGGATTTGGTTTGGAACGGAGGCATTCGGTTTTCAGTTATCCCTGTAGGAATCGTATCTGCTGGCTATCGAAGTGGCGTTCCGATTTCTGGGTGGGGCGGATTCGCCATGCGTCTGGTAAGCGGACGAGGGTATTGATAATATCCGGGTTCTCGAAGTAGGTATCATCTATCCGCCAGAATTGGAGGCGAGGGTAGGATTTCTTGTTGTGTTCAAAACTGCCCATATCCTGTGCTTCTTGCCGCATTTTCGCGGTGACGGGTTCAATGGTGATAAAGATACCGACCTCAGCGTTGTTCTTATCCATCACACGGCAGAAGGCGCGGACTTGGGTAATGGTAGGTTTACCGGTCTTGACCTCAGCGAGAATGCGCGCATCCGTCTCTTTCATCTGCTGCGGATTCCAGAGCGTGACGTGTCCAACGCCGTCGAGTCCGCCATCACCGACATCTTTCGTCGGTCTCAGTCCAAGCCGTGTCACCGCCCAATTCGAGAAGTCGTGATATTTCCGTTTGTCTCCCTCTTTTAAGAGTCTGTGGACCTCCTGCATGTTCGTCGGATAGCCTTCGATTTGGTAGTCAACGGACGGCTCTAACCCGTGCCGATCTGCCAACCGTTGCCGCATCGGATCAAGTGCGAGGATTGTTAAGTCTATGCCCAACCACTGCCGTTTGAGGGCATGGGCGGCATCAATTGTCGTGCCGCAGCCACAGAACGGATCGAGGATGATATCACCTTCGTTGCTGGAGGCAGTTATCAGGCGTTCATAAAGTGCAAGTGGCTTTTGCGTCGGGTAACCTTGGTGCTCCTTAGATTTGCTTGTGAGGGGGTTTATGTCTGTAATAATATCGTGCACTCTTCTTCCCTTTGAGGTAGACAAATACCGCTTAAACCTTGGGATATTTCCCTTCGGGGGCCAGTAAATTAAACCGTTCGCATCCAACGCATCCAGTTTTTCGTGAACAGAAAGGGATTCATAATTGTCAGGTGGTTCAACACCTTCGGGCCAGGCTTCTCTACGCGGTGCTCGCCAGTGATTACCTACGGCATTCGGATCTACGCTCCGCCAAGGTTTTCCAGATTCACCATGCCTAATTCCAGATGCGTTCAGATCCCCTACTTGGTAGAGACCTCTTTGGTCCTTATAGCGATAAGCCCTTTTTACGTACTCCGGATCATGCTCCATATAGACAGGGTTCCATACCGTTTTGCTACTTTTGCTATAGAATAGAATCGTGTCGTGGACTCTGCCATACTGCTTACCGTCGTTATGTGCATTCGTGCGTTGCCAGATAATCTCGTTCCTGAAATTATCCACGCCAAAGATAGCGTCCATTACGCCTTTGAGATAGTGGCTTGCAGTCGGGTCGCAGTGGAGGTAGATGCTGCCGGTGGGTGTGAGGACTCGGTGCATCTCGGCAAGTCTGGGTCCCATGAAGGCGAGGTAGGCACGCATTGCACCACTATTGCCGGATACGGCGTTTTGCAGCACTAAGTCGTAACCCTTGAGGCAGTTGTCAAGTGCTTTATAAGTGTCGCTGGTAATGGCTCGTGATTCAATGTCGGTGCGCGCATCCTGTGCAGCGGTGTCATACGTCCATGTATCGGTAAACGCTTTCTTCTGTGCGAGGGAATCACCGATGAAGGCGTTGTAGTCGCGTCCGCTGTTGAAGGGTGGGTCGGTGCATATCAGGTGAACGCGTTCGTCATCCATCTCGCGTAGGATTTCGAGGTTATCGCCGAAGTAGAGTTTGTTCATGATTGGTTGTCAGTTGTCGCGATCATGAGATCGCTCCTACAATTAGGATTTTGAGGTTATCGTCGGAGTAGCGTTTGCTTACTCTATTCTCTCCGCGGGTAAACACTTTAAAGGCGAGTTCAAACAAGGTGTACTGTCCTTCTTGTACTCGACTAAAGTTTGAGTTCCTCAACATCTACTTTAACTTCGAGCCATGTATCCCATTTATACATTTCAGAAACCGCTGAAACAGCCTTTTTCGCGAGGTTAATCCTTTCATTCATGCGTTCTTTATCCACATCACCATAATGTTTGACGATCACATGGAGACTTTTCCCATCTAACCCGGGTAGATAAGACAAAGTAAACCTATCGGATACCGTGCTATCGTGCCGAAATTGAGAATTTAACATGACTGTAAGCCAGTCCAAACGGGTAGGTGTGTATCCTTCTAATCCTGGTGCTTTCTTTGGCATTTTCAATCTCCCTTATCAATTAAGAAATGCAACAATCAGGGCAACGATGGCACTTGTAACGACGCTGCCAATGGCAACGGCTATAGTTACATTCGACCGCAAGCGTGCTTCTAATCGGGTTATTCTGTTATGGAGGTCGTCTTTGACACTCTGGAGGTCACCTTTAAGATCGTTTTTGATTCCTTGGAGGTCATCCTTGAGATCACTCTTAACATCTCTGATGTCATCTTTGAGGTCGTCCTTGACTTCGTTTATCCGATCATCCAGACGTGATTTTACATGACCAAGTTCTTTATCAACTCCGTCCATTTTTGTTTTGAGTCGAATGATTTCTTCTATGTTAGATGTATTATGATTGTTAGCGTCTGACATGACACGCTCCTCTTCTAAAATTCACGCTATTTTGCCCCGCTGATTGTTTACCAAAGTGGCATTCCGATAATGGCTCATAGATATGTGGGTTTGGTTTAGACGAGACGGACATATCGACCATCGATCTCGCGTAGGATTTTGAGGTTATCACCAAAATAGAGTTTGTTTATTGGTATGTCTCTAAACTATAGTATGTTTCTCCTGCCGCAAGGGCATCACGGATGTCTGCAAAGAGATTGTAGGCTTCCTCAAATTCAGCAAATTCAGCAATGACGCGTTTGGATCCATCCTGCGCTGTTAAGACGAGTTGACCTTTGCCAGGGTCCTCTCCTTCTACACTCAAATTTTTGTACTGATAGAAATTTATGATTTCCAAGTCATCCGTCACGATGTACATAATTGTTCTCACAGAGGTTTCGGTGTCTAACCGGTATTTTTTCCAATAGATTAGCCAAGCTTCACGAGGTCTAGCCCGGATGCTCCGGCTTTGAATGCTTCTGCTACAATGGTGATTTTCTCGGGTTCGGTGCCACCGCCAGCTATTTCTGAATCGGTGAAAACCGTATAGCCAACGCGATTGTTATTGTGAAAGTGAATTTCTAACCTGTCCCCGTTTTCACGCTCCCAAGAAAATGCGAGGTCTCCATCATCGTCCCTGAATGTTCTACGCTTGCCTAAAATCCCATCTAATTTTTTGAGACACTCAGCACGTACGGGATTTGATTCTTTTCGATTTTTACGTTCTAAAGCCCTACGTTGTTGTCGGTTCATAGAAATACCCTATTTTTTCGCAAGGAAACCCGCTTATTATTGACTTGAGTCTTTAACAGCAATTTCGTTGAGTTGCGCTGATATAATAACATATAAACGGGAGATAAGTCAAGTGAAAATGCCAAAGTTTTAGCAGAGGAAATCGGGGTTAGAAACCGATTTTACCGGCTCTGGGGTTACGGCACACGGCGTGTGCCTACTACTTTCGTCTTGCTCCCACAAGGAGATTTTGGGTGTTGACAACGGCGGGTTTTCAGGATATGATGTTGCGGGTGAGAAGAAAAATCGGGACGATGGAGAACAGTATGAAACCTTACGAATACATCGAACATACGGCTGATATGGGACTACAGGTTAGGGGAAAAAACCTGTCTGAACTCCTGACGAATGCGGCACAAGGACTCTTTGAGACGATAGCGGTTGTGGAGACAGTTGATGAGATAGCGTCTATCCAAATTCGCCTCACGGCTGAATCTGTGGAAGACCTGTTTGTGGCGTGGCTCGATGAACTCATCTTTCAACACGAGACGAAGGAGATTTTCTTTAAGCGCGCAGCGGTTCAGCAGTGCAGCGAAACGGAGGTATCAGCGACGGTTTACGGCGAACCGGCAAATTTCGATAAACACGAAGTCTATACTGAGATTAAGAGTGTCACGTATCATCAGTTGCAGGTTGTGCAAAAGCCTGATGGGAGTTGGTTCGCGCAGGTTATTTTTGATCTGTAATTGATCGTCGGTTGTCAGTTATTCTCTTGTGGCAGTCGTTTTACAGGTAACCGCCACAGAATTTCTCTTAACTGATAACTCCTCTGCACAGCCTAACAGGCTATGCTACAGAGATAACGATTACGGATAGAACTGATACATTGTGGTGTTCAAAAGGACGTTTAGGAGGCTCCACGTGCTTCCCATGAGATAATCACCGAGCACTAATCCTAAAAAGAAGGGAATGGCGCGCCGATAACTTTGAATGCCACCGTGCCGAAGGATGAGCCATTTTAGGGACAATGCAATGAGCAAGGGAATCCAAAGGTCGGACATCTCTTGGTTACTCGCCATCACATAACCGAGCGGATGCAGCGGCAACCAGAAGAATTTGACACGGAGATATGTCAGTACCATCATCACAGAAAATCCGATGCCCATGAATATCACGCCGAGCCAGTCCGTGTCGAGCGGATACGTAATCCAGTTTGTCAATCGGCTGAAGTATTGTCTACCGTAGCCGAGTGCCCAGGGTCCAAAATAGCCGGAATCCGCACCGAATTGGTAATAAAGATGGAGTTGTACCCAGAAAGCGACGAACACACCGAAAATAGTGGCGATGACGATGGTCAGGAGCATCCGACGTTGGTTGATATTGGCAAGCTCAGCGATTTTAAACGCCTCCAACTGATGTGGCATCTGCTGCGGACGGTAATCTCGGTTGAAAAAGCAGACGGAGAGTGCCGTCAAGTTCCGTGCACCGAGGCGGTGCGTTCCCAAGATTGTGTTTAAGATGTATCGGGGTGCCTGCCAATGATAGGCGTGGACAAAGATACCGGACTCGGCACGGATACGCGTTGTTACCAACGGTGTTATGAGAAATAGGACGGCAAAAGTGAGCGCGAGCCAAGCTGCCATGCCCGCCTTGTAGAGCAGAAACGCAAATAGGAGGATACCGATAACAAAGCCCCAGACAGCCACCCGATACGGCATCGGTTCATCGTGCTGTGGCGGTGGTGGTTCTCGTCCGCGGGACGGCAGCGCGCTCCGCAAAACGGCACTGAAATGCCGTTTACCCGTCCAACCGAAGAAGAAACAGAGTCCCACGAAGGCACCGATCGTCTGTTCGTTAAGATAGGGGAAGCGCGGGATGCTACTCCACCCGACCGCTTTCGCTAAAGCGACCTCGTTCCGATAGAGAAAATAGAACAGGGTCGTCGAAAAGAGGACATCCAACGGCATGAGGAACATAATCCCGATAGCGAACGGATAGAAGGCGGTGATGATGGTGCCGTAGAGGCTCAGTGGCGGTTCGTGGAAACTGAAGAAACGGCGTGTCACCGGAATATGCGGTATCACAGGGTAGAGATGGCTCAATCCGTTGAAAAGACTGATGCCCGCGGCAATCGAGAAGCCGATCCACATCCGTTTGTTTCGGAAGAAACCGGATTTTGGATCCGTCATCATAAGCGGGAGTTGGATAATCGGGAAGGTGAGGCGTTCCCGCTGCGCCCACTGCCGACGGAGAATTGTGTTGAGGCAGAGAAAGATGAAGGCTATAACTACAAACAGCAGTAACCACGCTCCCATCACCGGCAACCAAACCCGCAAGTGAAGCGAACGATACAGGCTTGATTCCCCAAGATAGTAACCACGGAGTGCATCTCTATCTGAAACAGTGAGCCATTGCGGGAGGTGGTGCCAAAACAGAGTGCGCCATTCGTTCTCTTCCGTTGCAAACCAGAAACTATGTCCAAGCACAGACAGGATCGCTTGTAAGACATCGCATCCAGCGAGTGTTGTGGCGAAACTGAGTGTTACATAGAGGAGTAAGAGTTCGCCCTGTCCAAGCGCAACATTACTGCTTAGGAGACGGATGACACTGTTTATTAGCATCACCGCAGTGAGGATGAAAATGACATTGGACAGGGGGACCACCCACGTTGGAAAGGTATAACGCACTATTTCCATCTGGATGAGGAAATAGCAGTTAATCGGTGCAGTAATGGCGAAGATAAATAGGACGCGCCACGTGAGGGCGCGTTGTTGCTGCGGGGAAGTCAATTTTGTTTCGCCTTTGTGAAAAGCGTTAGGTATAGGCATTAATTTCTGTGAGGTTTGCAGCGACTATTATTCGTTACTCCGCGTTCGGAAAGAGATGTGGGTTTGCTATAAGGTCTTAACGTCCTCTGGGCTCGCGCCAATAGATAGGGATACATGTCCCCATTCTTCGTTTGAAAGTTGCTTAGTCAACTCCGACCAGATCAGATTATGCCGCTCGCGCGCGAGTTTTCCATCAAATTTTCGACTGACAATAACAACATGGACAAGGTCGTCAAAACCGTCGGAGACATCAACAAGGTCTGTTGCTTCATTGAAGTATCCAGATTTAAGCGAATCATAAATTTTTTGCTTTAATTTTTTTGATGCCATGTGCAAGTATATCACATTTTTCAACTCTGTTTCAAGGAGGGTATGAAACTCCACAGAGGCATTTAGGTATCGGTTGTCAGTCGTCAGTAGGCGGGGTTGCTTAGGGGAAATCCGCAAAAATACCCAAGCAAAACACCCCGCCAACAGAGATGAAGAAAACCAGACCCGACCGTCCCTTAAGCATGGTAAAACTTCTACCACTATCCATGCACAGGGGTCTCGCGTGCTTTTTCAAAGAGGTCTGCCCATTCGTCAGAGCCGTCGTCGAAGGTTAGTTCCAGACGCGCGCCCTCTACTTGTGCCTCGCCGTTACCAGCATTGAAATAGCTCAAACCATCACCCGACATGTGGATACAACTGCCGTCAGGATAGACAGCGGTTTTGATGATGCGTGGCACGGGATGAATCGTGTAGCCATCAGCGTCTAACGCTTCATCAGGCACACGGCAACGTTCAACCGCGTCCTCATCAACCTCAACACCTAACCCAGGTGCATCAGGAACCTTGTGGCAGCCATCCGTTACTTGCACCGGTTGTGTGAGTAGATGTTCACTATAGAGATTGATACAGGTAATTGCGGGCCATGTCGCATGGGTAAGCACACTTCCGAGATGCCCTGCCCAGGTTGTTGTCAAGCCGTTGCCGACGATTTGGAGCCAAAACGGCATATCGGCTGCCGCGCTGAGCTGCCCCTCACGCATCACCTGCGACTTACCACCACCGATAACAAATCCAGTATTTACGTCCTCACATACACAAGTCGTATAGGGTGGTGAGCCGAAGTGCATTGCGATTTGGCAACCAACCTCTTGGCGGATCTGCTTGTTTCCTTCAACGTCGCCTTGCGGAATGGGGGTCTCAAACATTGCGACGTTTGGATGTCCAGCGAGTTTTTGCAGGACAGGGATAGCGGTTTCCGCATCGCGCCAAGAACCGTTTGGATCGAGGTCGAGTTTGAAATCTGATGGCACGGCTTCCGCAACAGCCTCCACCTGATCGTTGATATCCCACCACGGACGCGGCTTGTTTTTAAAACTGGTATATCCGTTTTCCACTGCATCCGCGGCTTCTGCTGCCCAGTTTTCAGGCGACGAATCAATAGACCACCATGAAATTGGGACCGCCTCACGACACTGCGTGCCGAGGAGTTGGTAGACCGGCACCTCTAAAATTTTGCCGACGACATCGAAGAGCGCCATCTGCAAGCCAGCACCCAATGAGTCGTCATTCATGAATAAGGCAGGACTTTGACCGAGCACACGTTCGACGCTGGCGTCGCTGACGCGGGAATAGGTATAGTGAATAACCGTCTCGCCCCAACCGACATGTCCTGTATCGGTGGTGACCTTGCACAACTCAAGGAGCGACCAGTTGTAAACGGTTGACACACTCTGCGTCGTAATCTGTTGTTGACGCGGGGTGAAAGGGACATCTACAATTACACGTTCAACGTTTGTGACTTTCATAGTAGACTCCTTAGATCAATAGGAGGATGGAGGTATAGAGACTTTGGAACGCACTTGTTAAAAAAAAAGGGCGAGGATTTGATTGAAACCATTCACCTCGCCCTATAGGACATTAATACGAAGATTTAATCTCACCCCAAGTGGTAGAGATTTTGCCTTTGGCATCAACATCAAAGCCACCGGCACTTGTAACGATAATGCTGTCAATCCGTCCCATCCCCCAACTTTCGTGCCAGACCCCGACGGTGCCTGCACCTTTGTAGGTGGCTTCATCGGATTCAAGGATAGGATCTCCGAGGTCCGCGGAGGATGCGAACAGGTCGTTGACTTCCTCAAGTAGCATATACCAGATTTTAACGTTGTTGCCTTGGACTTCAACGCGTCCGAAATAAGCGACAGCATTTGTTTGGTCAAGTCCACCACCCAAGCCGTGTGGCACACCTTCTAATTCCTTACCACCATTTTCACAGCCACACTCGCTGAGACATTGTCCGGAAGGACAGCATCCATCTGCAAGATCGCCGAGGATGACTTGCGGTGTTTCATTATAACCGAAGACGACGAGATAACCTTTATCGTCGCCTTTTCTGCGGAACTGCACACCGAAACTATCGTCATCCCCAAAGGAGAAAACGACCTGAACAATACCGTCAGTGAAGTCATCCACCCCAGGCAGTTCAGTGTTCCCGGAAATGCCACATCCTTCAGCGGTTTGTGTCATAGATTTTTTACCGCCGATTTTGCCGCCGTTGAAATCTCCCTCAGCCCAGATAGTGCCAGCATTTTCTGATTTGTAACTTTTAACGTTGTTCACATTAGCGTTCGGTTTTGCCTCCTTGGAACCAGGCTCAAAATCGGCATAAAACACAACTTGTCCGCTGGCGTGGAAGGAAACAAATAGACTCAAAGTGAGGATCAAAAGAAAAAAACGTGTTTTCATAGCAATATCTCCTCCATTTTCATGGTTGTGTTGCCGTTTATCCGCAAGCAACAGTACGGCAACGAAGCATTAGGGCACTGCTTAGATACGCATATCCCTAAAGAAGCCCCGTCGTAAAACTAAAGTGGTGTTGGGTGAGGCATTGACCTCACCCGACAAAGATGAATCATGCGATGCAGGGCGAACAGGGTTTGGGAACCCCGCCCTGCAATGCCAGTTGAATTTAGGGTATGAGCCTATATCAGGGAAGGAGACTAATAGCTGCTTTTAACGTCCGCCCACGTCGTGGAAAGCTTAGCGTGTGGGTCGACTGCTACGGTGCCGCCTGGACCAGTAACGAGAAGGCTACCAACTCTTCCATTGCCCCAACTTTCATGCCAGAGCCCGACGGTGCCGGGTCCTAAATCATCCGCGCCATCGTATTCAGCAATCGGATCGCCGAGTTCACTTGAATCCGCAAAGATATCCGGCACATCATCGAGTGGCATATACCAAACCTCAATGAGGCTTCCACTGACTTGAACGCGCGCAAAATAGGCAACACTGTTGTCTTGGGTGAGGTCCGCACCTAAGCCGTGGTCAACACCGACGAGTTCATTCCCGCCGTTTTCGCAGCTACACTCGCTGAGACATTGTCCTGAGGGGCAGCATCCATCTGCAAGGCTCCCGATGATAACCTGAGGGGTTTCGTTATAGCCAAATACGACGAGATAGCCGCTATCATCGCCGACGCGACGTAACATGAATCCAACACTGTCATCGTCGTTCCACGAAAAAACCGCCTGGATGATACCGTCGGAGAAGTCATCAACACCGGGGAGTGGTGTGTCCCCGGAGATGCCGCACCCTTCGGCACTTTGATGTAAAGCAGTTCCACCATCGGGGAAGTCAGTTGACTCCACCCAAACCGTTCCTGCGTTTTCCGGTACGTAATTTGCCGGGTCGTTGACGCTGGCATCCGGGACTGCGTCAGAGGAACCTGCTTCAAAATCAGCAAAGAAAATTATCTGTGCACTCGCGGTACTTATCAGCATGACTGAAAAAAGCGCGATGAGCATCAGAAAGTGTGTTCTTTTCATTTTCTACTCCTTTATTGATTGATTTTCCACAAGTGAAGTAATCTGTGCTAAAGTCATTTTCGTCTGGCAAAACAGACTTTCATAGATAGGACGATTTCTTAACGAAATCGATGTTTAACACTTTAGCAAAAATGCATTTTTCTGTCAAGAAACAAAAAAGACAGAATCCTTATTTTTTTAACGCAAGTTTCACTTAAAACATTTCATGTGTTAAAAATGAAGGTTTATTGTTTGAATCACAGATTACGCGGATTATACAGGTGACACGGCTTTTATAGTAAAACCCGCAATTACCTATACACCAACGCAAGGGCGAGGATACAATCCTCGCCAGCGGTGGTGGGTGCTTGTTTCCTGACGAACTATAAACATATTTTCGGATTCTACTATAAAGCACACAAACACTGAAAGCAGAAGTGTGTGGTAGCACAAACTATTAGTTCCCGTAGGTTGGGTTGAGCAGTAAAAAAATTATATCATGTTCAATGGAGATCTTGTTTCTTGGTAACCTACTTGTAGAAAACAGATATAGCGAAACCCAACGAATCAAACACCGAGGGAAGAGGAGGAGCGAGGTTGGGAAACCTCGCCAGCGAAAATGGTGCGTCTACGGAAGGAGGCGAGGTTAGGAAACCTCGCCAGTGAAGGAAAATTGGAAGGATTAATCGGAAAAGTGGAAACCTACTGATTCGCACGCTGTAAGCGGAATACACCATTGTGCTTTGTGCCGATGTAGAATGTATCGCCATCAACAGCGAGAGAAGTCACCGTGTGCGGTGGGACTGGCGCAATGTGTTTCCATGTGCCCGTTTGGTTATCCACCTGATAAACACCGCTATCACAGATACCGTAAAGGGTTAAGCCGTCAGCGACAATCCGATCCATAAGGAGCATTTTCCCGTTAGTATCAGTGAGCGCGTGCCAGACCTCGCCGTTGAGCGAACGCATGACTCCTGCATCCGTTAAGATATAGACGGTTGAACCCGCAAATACGATCTCTTTGAAATACACAAATGGAAAGGGAAGGCTTTCGGTGATGTCGTTCCAAGTGTCTCCATTGTCCAGAGACTGAAAGAGTTCACCCTCCCGTTTACCAGCATAGACAACGTCCCCCGAAACGCCAAGCGTGAGTCCTTTAGCAGACTCATCAGGTAAAGTGAGGAACCCGCTATCTTCTAAACCTGTATAGTGCCACGCTGTTTCGCCGCGCCGCCACCTGTAAAGTTTATGTCTATATTCCATGAAGACGGTATCGTCAGCCAATGTAAACGTTCCGTTCGTCCTCCATTCTTCAACGATACGGTCCCCGCCGGCTGACCACAACTCTTGTGCTTTATCAAGATCGGCATCATTCTCTCCCATTTTTATGACCTTTTTCTCTAATTCCGTGTGTAAGGTGTTCTCTTCAAAATCTGGGACACCTTCAACCGGTAGAAACAGATCGCCAGCGTCAGAGAGTTGAAAGAGTGTAACGTCCGTAAGTTCACTATTACTTGCATAGAGTACACCATTGGCTGTTGCGACTTTCGCTTTCGCTCCCTCCAATGAAGCATTTTCGTCAGGACTCAAGCCAATGGATTCCCACGACTCACCGCCATCTGTAGACTTGAGCATTCCGGTAGGTGTTAGCGCGTAGAGAACATTTTCGACCGTAACCAGACTCTGAACATGGGAACTCACAAGTCCGCTCATAAAGGGGTGCCACGTGAAACCGCCATCCGTTGAACGTATTATCTCAGAAGGATGGTAATCCGTTTTGTAAAAATTGTTTTCATCCAATGCGACAACAGGAGACGCACCAGACGTACCAGACGTATGCCGGTCGCGTCCCGGATCCACCCACGTCTTACCATGGTCGTATGAGAGTAGAGCACCACCGGTACCCACTACCATAAGTGTCCCTCCAACTGGCACAACTTCAACAGCGGCTATTAACTTGACAGGATGTTGGTGAGAAGGGGGCGTAATATCGGTCCAAGAATCGCCGAGGTCGGTAGAAAAGAGAACTGAGGCATGAGGGGTCCACCCCGGCATCCCTCGTGGACCGATGATTGTTCCGATGTAAAGCTTATCTTCAGCAACTGCCAACGATTTGACACCTTGTTTCGATTGTGTCGGCACCGTCAATTTTTTCCAATTATCGGTAAACCGGAAAAGTCCGGCACTCGCCCCAACAAAGAGGATATTATTAACGGCGAGCGCGTCGTAAATGCGGAAATTAGGATCCCCTGCCTCCGGTACGACATCGGATCGCAAGACATGCCCTATGGATTCCCACTGCTTCCCAGCATCCTGAGAACGAAACACCTCCGTTCTGAGAATGAGGTACATCGTTATATCAACACTCTGTGCGCTGCGTTCTTGAGGTGCATCTGTGATAACCAAAGCGACGGCACGTCCTTTGGGACGGTCACTGAGGACCTCCCATGTTCTGCCATCATCAATTGAAGTTAAGACTTCATCGGTCGTGAGGAGATAGAGAGTATCGCCGTGTTCCGCCATAACTCCCGCAAATTCCCGATTCGGACCGGCAGAACTAACAAACGTCCACGCGTCCGTTTTTTCGGCGAGTTTATAAAGCCCTGTTTTTGTAATAGTGTAGAGGGTTTGGTCGGACGCAAGAAAGAGTTCAGCTGCTGAAACGCCTCCGGGTCCCCTCGTTTGGACCCATTGCGGTTCTGCTATCGAAACGTCCACTTCATCCGTCTGCGCGGCTGCAATGAGAAACGATTCCATTTGGAATCCAGCCCTACCGTTTTTACCCGGTATATCGGCTCTTCCAAATTGGGTCAGTCGGTCAGATTTGTGTTCCAACGCTCGAACAACAGGTGCCTCAACCAATTCTATTGTCATTTCCGATGCGGCATCCAAGTTGTAGGGCTGCTGGAAACGCGACAACGCACGAGGTCCCATCCCGACCATCAAGATAACCAAAAAGGTCGAGGCGAATGAAAATCCCCACGGCATCCAAGGTTTGCTTACGGAAGGAGATGCTGGTTTAATACGAGCGATTTCACGCATGATGTTCTCAGTTAAGGTCGGTGGTAATCGAAAGATACCTGAGAAAGTATGGAGCAAATGCTCTTGCTCTTTCAATCGCTTGCGGGCACGGCGAAGTCGGCTTCTAATTGTGTTCGGCGATACACCCAAAAACGCGCTAACCTCCTCGCTTGTCATTTCTGCCAGATAAAACAGTGTGACAACAGTGCGCTCGCTTTCAGGCAGCTTTTGGAGCAGGCGTTTGACGAGTTCGCGCTGGTGGTCAATAGAGGCTTCTTCGTCACGCGCTGCTGTATATCGAGCATAACATAACTCCTCTAACTCGGTTGTGGGCATCGCATCCAGGGATGTCGTTGATACCTGCTTCTTTCGGAGCCATGAGATACAGTGCCGCGTGGTGATTACATAGAGCCATCCCGGAAAATGATCTGGCGGTTTCAGCGTCGATAACTTTTTATACACTTTCAGGAAAATATCCTGTGTGATTTCTTCGGCGGTATGGAAATCACCTATCTTCCGCCAGACAAGGGTATGAACCCATTTCTGGTATTTCTTGACGAGCGTGGTAAATGCACCCTCGTCTCCATCTAAAGTCCGTTGAATTAATGCAACATCATTCTCTTTCATCAGTCTCCCTCCGAAAAAATAAATAATAAGGCTTCATAATATAGTAACGCACTTTGGAGACCGAAATGGTGCATAAAATGCAATTTTCGGAAGAATGCCTGTTTAAAGATGCAAAGGCGAGGTTGCAAACCTCGCCCAGCAAAAGGAAAATCAAGGACACATAAATGGAAAAGCGGAGAAAATATTTATCGACTATCCCGCTGAAAACGGAGTATGCCGCTGTGTTTTGTACCGATGTAAAGCACTTCGTCAGCAATAGCGAGAGAAGTTGCCGCATAAGGTGCTTCCGAGGCGATCCGTCTCCATGTATCCATCTGATCATCAACCTGATAAACGCCATTATCACGCACGCCGTAAAGGATTGCGTCCTCAGCTGCAATCCAATCCATAAGGAGCGGATCTCCGTCACTATCGGTGAGTGTCTGCCAGACCTCGCTATTAAGCGAACGCATGACTCCCATATCCGTTGAAATATAGACCGTTGAACCCGCAAATACGATGTCCTTGAAGTATTCAAATGGAAAAGCGAGATTTTCGGTGATGTCGTTCCAAGTATCTCCGTTGTCCAAGGATTGGAAAAGTTCGCCCTCTCGCTTACCTGCATAGACAATGTTCCTCGAAACCGCAAGGGTGAATCCTTTTCCGTCAATAGGTGGGAATTCTCCTTGATCTTCCAAACCGGTGTAGTGCCACGCTGTTTCGCCGGGTCGCCATCTGAAAAGTTTCCGTCGGTGCTCCATAAACACAGTTTCCCCAGCGAGGACAAACCCTCCATTTCTTGTGTCCTCTTCAGCGATAAAGAGTAAACTCTCTCGCCACTGCCGCTCTGTTTCACGAACATTGACGTTGGTTTCTCTGGCTTCCCTAAGCCTTTTCTTCCATTCAACATACAGATTATCTTCCTTGAAATCCGGTATGCCTTGCACAGGTACCAGTTCATTACTTTCGACAGGAAGGTGCAAAAGTTGCGTTCGATGACTGGCAATGCTGCTTACATAGAGGGTTTCATCGGTTGTTTCAATCCTCGGAATCAGGAGTTTACCTCCGCCACTCACGTTAATAGCCTCCCAAGATTCACCTCTGTTCGCCGATTTAGCAACCTTACCACCGCTAACTACATAGAGCATGTTTTTGTCTGCAATCAGATTCTGTACATCGGCACTCACGAGTCCCTTTACAAAGGGATGCCACGAGCGACCGCCATCTGTTGAGCGTGTTACCCCAGAGAGTTGAGATTTGAAAAAATTATTTTCATCCAAGGCTACAACAGGCAAGAAGCCACCCGTAAAGGCATGCGGGGCGCGTCCTGGATCCTCCCATGTCCTGCCATGATCATAAGAAAGCAGAGCCCCACCGGGACCTATCACCATAAGTGTGTCTCCAACGGAAACGATCTTAACTGTGCCGATTAATTTAACTGGATG
This sequence comes from Candidatus Poribacteria bacterium, assembly GCA_026702755.1. Lineage (NCBI taxonomy): Bacteria > Candidatus Poribacteria > Candidatus Poribacteria bacterium. The sequence goes on from JAPPBX010000031.1 coordinate 31,596, forward strand.
TTCAGCGGTGCTTGGGGTGATGTCGGTCCATGAATCTCCGAAGTCGGTTGAATAGAAGAGTGAACAATGAGGGGCATCCGGCTGATCTGAAATCGTTGCGACATAGAGTCTATCTTCGGTAGCTGCCAACGAATTGACACCTGCAAGGGTCGGTAGCGTTACTTTATTCCAATCGCCGGTAAACCGAAAAAGTCCGCGACTCGTTCCCACAAAGAGGATTCGGTTCGTTCCAGCATAGATGATGTCATCAATGGCAGCAGCGTCATGAATTCTTAATTCAATGTCTGCTTCCTCTGGGGCGATATCGGCTCGCAAACTCTCGCCTATAGCGATCCACTGCTTACCTCCATCTTCAGAACGAAATACCTCTGTGCTGAGAACAAGAAACATTGTCATATCAACGCTCTGGGGGCTGCGTTCTCGAGGGGCATCCGTAACAACCAAGGCGACGGCACTTCCTTCGGGACGGTTACCGAGAGTATCCCATGTTTCACCGCGATCGGTTGATGCTAAGAGTTTATCCGTTGTGAGAAGATAAAGGGTATTGCCACGTTCTGCCATAATCTGGTCAAACTGCCGATTCGGACCGCCGGAATTAATAAGCGTCCATTCGTCTGCTTCTTCTGTAAATCGGTAGAGACCCGTCTTTGCAATAAGGTAAAGGGTTCGGTCAGATGCCAGAAAGAGTCCCGGTCTTGAAACGCCTCCCAATCCCTTCGTCTGGATCCACTGTGACTCTGTTACCAAAACGTCTGCCTTATCTGCGTGTAACGTTCGCGCACCGAAATTGAGCGTCAAACTCACCAGAAGTACCAATGCGAAAGTGAATACCCACGGCTTACTCACCGAAAGAAAAGCAGACTTGATGGGGAGGGTTTCCCGCATGACGTTCATAGTCAGATATGGGGAGATTTGGCACCTGAATCTTGCAAGCGAAGATTTGCTTTCAACGCTGCGTATTTTTTCAATCATGGATTTCTCCTTAATGGGAAAGCGGGTAAAAATCCCACCCACCGATAAACTACAAGTTGGACAAGGGCAAACTTAAAAGCCCACGGTGTTCAGTGCCAACATAGAGAACATTCCCCACAACAACGAGAGACGTTACTCGTCCAAGAACTTCTGAGGTAATCTGCTCCCAGATGCCTGTGCTGTTGTTCAGTCGGTAAACACCTGTTTGGGAAACACCGTAGAGGGTTGTGCCATCAACTGCCAATTGGCGCATGGCAATCGGAGTATATTTTGAATCGGTGAGTGTATGCCAGTTTTCGCCATCGCTTGACACGGCAACACCGTCTTTTGTTGAAACGTATACCGTGTTATCCACAAAGCGTATTTCTCTGAAGTGTGGCAATTTTTTTAGGAGTTGGTCTTGCGATTCTGCTCTATTAAGCTGAAAGGGGAAGTCTGCGGTAATATCTCTCCAAGTGTCTCCGCCATCCAAGGATTGGAAGAGGCTGCCGTCACTTTTTCCGAGATACATGATCTTTCCTGAGACAGCGAATTGGAACCCGTCAGTCGCATAGAAGTCCCCGAATACGGGTGCATCTTGGACCCCTGTGTCGTGCCATTCACGATCTCCACGTGCCCATCGGTAGAGTTTCCGTTCGTATTCAATGTAGAACGCGTTTTCGCTGACAGCGAACTCGCCTGTTGTTCGGACGATGGCCTCCTTGATGCCGAGTCGATAGTCAGATTCATCATTTGATAAACCTAAGCCGCGCTCGGCGAGTGTATCGGCGGTGTTTACCAGCCCCTCCAACCATTCGCCGTGGCTCGGATCCACATAAACAGGCATTCCCTCAATATGGATCAGCGTATCAGTATTGGCGGGTAAATGGAGCAGGCAGTTTGTGCTGCCGCCCTGCTTTGTTCTGACGTAAAGCGAATCTCCCACGACTGTCATATTCGACAATTTCAACTCACCGAGCGATTTATTTGGCGAGAGTGGTAAATTCGTGTCCATCTGCGTCCACTGATTTCCACCATCGATAGATTTAGCGACACCTTTATTCGTTACAGCGTAGAGCACGTTGTTAACCTGTGCAAGATCGAGAATTTGGGGTTCTGCTATACCCGTTGTGAACGAATGCCAACTACTGCCGCCATCAGTTGAACGTCCGAGACTACTCCCGAGTGCGACGAAAAAAGTATTCTCATCTAAAGCGATCGCTGGAGCAAAACCGAGCGCAAGCGCGTGCTTGTGGAAACCGAGGTATTCCCATGTGTCGCCAGCATCTCTTGAACCTAACACGCCAGCACCCAATACCAAAAGGGTTTCACCTGCCGCTACAAGCTTGACAGATCCGATCGTCAATGGTGACATTCCTACTTTTAGATTCATGGGCGTTATATCAGTCCAAGATGCCCCAAAGTCGCTTGAAGCAAAGAGCGAACCAGATTTCTGATCTCCCTGCCTTGGGGCACTGATGTAGATTCTATCGTCAGCGACTGCTAACGCGTCAATAGATTGTGCCTGTGCAACAGATAATTTCTCCCATACACCTGAATTAAGCCGATAGAGACCCTGCTTTGTCCCTAAAAAGGGGATGTTCCCAACGGTAACGGCAGTATGTATCTCTGGTGCGGTCAAGCCATCGTTAAAGGCGTTCCATGCTTTACCAGTATCTGTCGAACGAAACACACCGTCTGCAAGAACGAGGTACATTTCAATCTGGGCATCCTGCGACCAGCGTAACTTGCTGGGGATAAGTAGTGCGATGGCACGTCCGCGTGGCCGTGGACCGAGGAAATGCAATGTCACGCCGTGATCCGTTGACGCGAGCAGATCGGTCTCAGTAACAATATAGAGCGTATCTTTCCCTTCTGCCATCGGCATCCTATAAGGTGTAACGGGAAGTGCGGCGTTAATGAGTGTCCATTCAGTGTTGTCAGCTGCTAACTGGTAGAGCCGAGTGCCTCCAATCGCATAGACCTCTTTTTGAGATGTGGCAAATAAGTTCCCGACACCGCCCCCCTCCGGTCCCCTTGTTGGCATCCATTGTGGTTCTGTCTTTCGTATCTTTGTTGTATCCGCTGCTACTGTCAACAGTCCAGCATCGGCTTTTGAAACGGTACCACTACCGTCTTTTCCCGGAGCATTACCCTTTCCAAACTGATTTCTCACATCCAGTTCTCGTTTCAGTTCAAACACAACGGGTGCGTCAACCAATTCAACTGTCATCTCCGAGGTTGCATCCAAGTCGTAGGGTTGCTGGAAGCGAGATAACGTCTGGGGACCGAATCCCATCATCAGGATAACCAAAAGCGTTGAAGAAAAGGAGAGTGCCCACGGCACCCAAGGTTTACCCACAGAAGGCGATGTCGGCTTGATACGGGCAATTTCACGCATGACCTTCTCGGTTAGGGTTTGCGGCAATTGGAAAATGCTTGGGGCATCGTGGAGCAGATGTTCTTGCTTCTCCAACCGCTTGCGGGCGCGGTGGAGACGACTCTTAATAGTGTTTGGGGATACCCCCAAGAATTCGCTAATGTTTTCGCAAGACATTTCTGCCAGATAAAACAGTGTTACAACAGTGCGCTCGCTCTCTGGGAGTTTTTGGAGCAGGCGTTTGACGATGCCGCGCTGGTGTTCAACAGATGCTTCTTCGTTATGTGCTGCCTCATATCGTGCATAACATAACTCCTCTAACTCGGTTGTAGGCATCGCATCCAGGGAGGTCGTTGATACCCTCTTCTTTCGGAGCCATGTGATACAGTGCCGCGTCGCAATTACATAGAGCCACCCTGGAAAACGATCCGGTGGTTTCAACGTCGATAACTTTTTGTACACCTTCAAAAAAATATCCTGTGTGATTTCCTCGGCGATATGGAAATCCCCTATTTTTCGCCAGACCAAAGTGTGAATCTGCTTTTGGTATTTGTTCACGAGTGCTGTAAATGCGCGTTGGTCACCCTCTAAAGTCCGTCGAATCAGGTCAACATCGCTTCTCTCCATGACTCTCCTCCCGAAAATATAGTGAAACCTACAATTACGATCAATGTGATTTTTCGGTAGGTAAATGCCTATATACTCAGGACTTACGCACATTGAGTAAATATCGGATGTTTAGACGCAAAAAGCGGTAATTTCTATCCTTTAAACCCCCTAAATCCCCTTATCAGGGGGACTTTAAGAGGGAATGCGTAAATCCTATATACTTTTAGACTTTACCATAAAAACAAAAAATAGTGCTTTCATAGGTTAATAACGCGTCTATGAGACTGAAAGGTTGCATAAAATACGATTTTCAAGACAAATAAGCAATTTCTGTGCCAGTGCCAGAGGTCTGCCTGTGTAGAATTCTGCCCGGAAAGGGGCAACTGTTATTCTTAAATGCACGAAAAAGGGCATCTCACGGAGATGGAAAGGGAGCGTACACCAGAAAAGGCGCGTAACGAACGCGCCTTTCTAACATTCTACAACATACGCTTGGAGGTAGGTTGGTAACGTTGGTTCCGATATTTTTTCACTTGACAGAACGGAGCAGAACTGCTATGCTGTCGCTAAGTTTTAGTTATTCTCGGCACCTTCGTCAATCCAGTCAATGAAAAGTTGAATCTGGTCACCGTCTAATGGAGGACCACCGGGGGGCATGCCGCCACCATCAATGCGTTTGACGACGAGACTTCCCTTGCCATCGCCAGCGACAAACCCGGGACCGTTCCCGCCACCTTTTTTGAAGGTATCGTATTTGCTGAGGTCGAGTCCAGCAACACCGGGGGCGGCGTGGCACCCTGCAACGGCGCATCGCTCAGCAAGAATGGGTTGAATGTCGTCCTTAAAAGAGACACCCTCTACAACAGGTTCTTCGACAGGCGGTGGATCACCAACCGGTGGTTCAGGCACTGGGGTTTGTGTAGAGGGAGGCGTTGTTGTCGGTTGAAGGACATCTGCCATACCAGTGTCTTCCGTCACATCGCCCTCGTCACCGCAGCTGGCGATGAAAATTGTAGCGAGAAAGAGACTGATAGCAAACACAGGGATAGTGAGTGTGTGTCGGTTACGCATACGTATAGAAAATGAATCGATCACGATAGGATTCTCCTTTTCTGAGAAATGTGTTTTTTACTAAAGATTTCGTCATTTTGTATATAGAATACCACGATACGGAGGAGATGTCAAATGAAAATTCTGATTAACACTGATATTACCTCGGAACAACAGCAGCAGATTGAATCCGTTTCTGAGGAACTTTCGCTTGTGCGTCCACAGAATTCGGAAGAGGCATTGCGCGAAATTGTGGATACCGACATTGTGTTGGGTGGGTTCAATCGCTCTCTTTTTGAGAATGCGCAACAACTCAAATGGGTGCAAGTACTCTCCGCTGGCGTTGACGGCTTGCTGTTTCCCGAATTTGTTGAGAGCGATGTTATCCTAACGAGCGCGAAAGGGTTTGTGGGACCCCATTTGGCAGATCAGACGTGGGCTTTACTTTTAGGTCTCCTCCGCGGTATCGGACGTTCAGTACGCGAGCGGACATGGGACAATCGGATGTCGATCCGTTTGGCAACGTGGGAGTTAAGCGAACGGACACTGGGTATCGTCGGACTCGGCGGCACAGGTATCGACGTTGCGCGCCGCGCACAAGGATTCGATATGCGCGTCATCGCTGTTGACCCAGAGACGATTGAGGCTCCGTCGTTTGTCCACGAAGTTTGGAAAATGGATCGGTTCCATGACCTTCTGTCAGAATCAGATGTTGTCGCTATCTGCGCGCCGCTGACACCGGAGACGCACGGCATGTTCGACGATGCGGCGTTTGAACAGATGAAATCACACGCGTTGCTTATCAACGTCACACGCGGCAAAATTGTAGATGGACCTGCACTACTTCGCGCGCTCACTTCGGGAAGCATCGGCGGTGCGGGATTGGATGTCACGCCTGAAGAACCGCTGCCTACGGACAGTCCGTTATGGGATCTGCCGAATGTGATTATTACACCACACGTCGCCGGTGGTTCACCCATCCGCTTGGATCGATCGGTTGGGCTTTTCTGTGATAACTTAGAACGACTTCTCGTTGGCAAACCGCTTCTCAGCATAATTGATAAAGAAAAAGGCTATTAGAAGCGAATTTAGGCTGTGCACGTGGGCGTAACTCGTTCAGATTAGTTCTTTGAACGCTTGATCGCTCCCCACGTCACAGCCATCTTATTTAGTGGTTGTACTGGCAACGAATCACCAACCCAGCGCGGCAAAATAGGGAGCCTGTCCTGTAAAGAAACCAAATGCCGAACTCTCTGAGTTGCAAACGAGTAGATGTAGATCCCATAATCACTAAAAATCATATCAGTGGAGAATACAAGATACTTGCCATTCGGTGACCAATCTACTTGATAGAACTGTAGCGAGTCAAGATCTGCTATTTTATTTGCTATTTTTTGAATGTTTATCTCATCAACATTCGCTGCAACAAATATGCCTTCATGAGCGCGATCGGTTACTTTTTGGTGGTTCTTTCCATTAACATCCGCAACAAATACACCCTCATGAACCGATGTGTAGGCTATCTTTTTGCCGTTTGGTGAGAAACTATAGAACGGATAACGGCTTAAGAAACCCGCCCCTTCATGGAACAGCAAATGTTTCTTGGCTTTTTCCTGACCATTGATTTTTGACTCCCAGATTTCCTGCCGCCTGTCTGGTGCCGAGAGATTGTAAAACACAGATTGCGCATCTGGTGCCCAGACAAAGCCTATTGGATTCTCACCAATTGGGTGCGGTAACTTTCGCTTCCGTCGTCCATCCGGTGAAATTAGAAAAATTTCGGTGTCCACGCCACGCCCCCCTCTTATCCTTTGTGGGCTGCCAGCATACACAATCCAACGTCCATCCGGGGACCAAGAAATATCCACGTAAGAATGGACTTGCAATATGATGGAACGAATTTTCTTACCCGTGCGGAGGTCTCGGATATGGAGAACATTACGGCGATCGGGGTCGCTGTCTACCGCTGCCAAAAAACGACCATCCGGTGAAGGCGTAGAAATACCCTCTTCCGCAATGCGCGTAGGTATGGTATCATTCGGACGCATCATATAGGTCGTACTACGATAGGCGTAGACAATCACACCTTCTGCCCAACAGAACAGACCTGTACAAAAACTCAACAGAATTATGAGCGAAAACAGTAGCACCAAACGACGCGTGTTCATGAGGAAGTCCTCGTTTCAACTTTAGTCTATGTCAGCGATTTTAACGAGCTGTTTGCCGATATTGCCACCTTTCAGCATGCTAATAAACGCTGCGGGCGCGTTTTCAATTCCACCTTCTTCGATCGTCTCACGATATTTCAACCTACCCTGCCGTAACCACTCTGACATCTCAATAAGTGCTTCCGCATGTTGATCCGCAAACTCAGAAACGAGGAAGCCTTCAATTCTCGCACGCTTGGTGATCATATTCCAGAGGAAACGCGGTCCTGTTTCCGGTTTCTCCAAGTTATATTGCGAAATCTGTCCACAGATTACGACGCGTCCCTTGATCCTTAAATTGGGGAAAACGGCATCTGTGATAACGCCACCGACGTTGTCAAAATAGACATCAATACCATCAGGAAGAAGTGTTTGGAGTTCTGTTTCGTAATCGTCGACCTCCTTATAGTTAAACGCTGCATCAAAACCGAGTTCATCAACGATGTATGCAACCTTTTCATCAGTTCCCGCAGAACCGACAACCCGACACCCTTTGATTTTTGCGATCTGCCCGACGACGGAACCGACTGCGCCAGCAGCACCAGAGACAAATACGGTCTCTCGTTCTTGAAGTTTTCCAATCTTAAGCAAGCCGAAGTAGGCTGTCAACCCCGGCATACCGAGAATTCCAGCACCTGTTGAGATAGGTGCGATTGTCGAATCAATCTTCCGCAGCCCATCCCCAGCAGCGATGCCGTATTCCTGCCACCCGATGCCAGCATTCACGATATCGCCTTCCTCGAAATTTGGATGCTTCGATGCCATAACCTGAGCGATAACACTGCCGATCATGATCTCATCAATTTCTACATTCGCGGCGTAAGATTTCGCGGCATTAATCCGTCCCCGCATATACGGATCAACCGAGAGGTAGATGGTCTTTACCAATACTTCCCCATCTTCGGGTGCTGGAATAGGCACCTCAACTAAGTTGAAATCCGATTCCTTGGGATACCCTACAGGCCGGGAAGCGAGGGTAATTTGACGATTCATTTTAACATTTCTCCTTTATTCACAGGACTTACACAACTTCCTCGCTGGCGAGGTTTTAAACCTCGCCAGCGGCGTGTAGTAGTATTAATCTTATACAGATTAGTAGATGTGCTATTCGGTGTCTATTGCCTATTATTAAATTGCACTGGATCCTCACCGTGAACGACAATGAGTTTGTGTTCAGGGGCATCCCAATCGAAAACTTTGACAATAGGGAGGATGACTCGGACAGCCAAACCGATACGCCGCTTGTCAGAACGATTCGCTTCCGAGTGATGCAAGGTACGCTCATTAAAGAGCACAAATTCGCCGGGTTGCATCTCAAGGTTGACGATAGTGCTGGTATCAATGAATTCGAGATCACCCATCTGATTGAACGCCATGTCTGAAGTCGCCTTCACATGTGGGACTACCTTTCGGTGTGAACCAGGGACGATCTGGAGACAACTATTCTCTAACGTCGCTGAATCAACAGCGATCCACGCCGAAATAATGATGGGTGGTTCAAGGGGCCAATAGTTGAAATCTTGGTGCCATGGAATCTCTTTTGCACCCGGTTCCTTGACGAAAAAGTTCGTCCGCCAGAGGAGCAGATCTGGACCATAGAGTGCCGCCATCCGTTTGACGATAGTCGGGTGCGTGGCAAGTTGATGAATCAACGGAGAATCAAGATGGCGGTTATGCACCACTTGGTTATGATCCGGTGGTGGCGTTTCAAGAATTTTCTCAATTTCTGGTTGCATGTCAAGCATATCTTCAGGACTACAGAGTTTGTAAGGACCGAGGTAACCCTGCCGCCAAAACTGTTCCCTTTCTTCGGTGCTCAACGTATGATTTCCGTTCTGCATTGTGTTAAACCTTTTTACGATTAGGAAAGGCGAGGTTGAAAACCTCGCCAGCGAAGGAGACATTAGGAAAGGCGAGGTTTCCAGAAGAAACACCCAAGCAAAAACACTCGCCAGCGAAGGAGATGTTAATCTTGACAGACATGGACTTTAATCGCGCCAGAGGTCTTATCAGCAGATACGCGGAATGCCTCTCGGATTTCCTCAAGCGGATAGTAGTGCGTCACCAATTTCGTGGCATCGACCTTGCCGGAATCTATCAACTCAATTGCCGCTTCAAAGTCGGTCTCCATGCCGCTATAACCGTAGCAGTTAGAACCCGTAATGGATGCCTCGGACCAAACGATAGTGGAGAGATTCACCTCAAGCGGTTTGTAGTACCCCGCGACGAGAACGACTGACCCTTGCTTCCGAACAATCGTTGTGGCAATGTTGAAGTTTTCCGCACCACCTACCGTTTCGATGACCGCATCAAAACCGATGCCATTTGTGACATCCTTGACGTATTCTTGCACATCGGTGTCTCCAACATTGACGATGTGATCTGCCCCAAGTGCTTTTGCCAACTCTGCCTGTTGTTCGTATTTGACGGTAATCAACGTCTCTTTAACACCCGCAGCAACCGCATCCGCTAAGCAGAATTGACCGATAGTCCCACCACCGATAATCGCGACGGTGTCCCGGGAATTGGCACCCGAGCGCGCTATCGCACGGTGTGAGACAGCGAGTGGTTCAACGAGCGCGCCCTGTTCAAAGGTCATTCGTTCCGGCAATTTAAACAACCCAGATTGGTGTGTTGACGTGTATTCAGCAAACCCGCCGTGCATCTTCGGAGAGATCCCGCCTCTATTGAGACAAAGATTGTACTGCCCGGTTTCGCAGTACGTGCAGGTACCGCAGTGCGAAAAACACTCTACAGCGACTCTATCCCCGATGTCGAACTTCGTTACACCGTCACCGAGTGCCACGACCACACCACACGTTTCATGCCCGGCGGCGTGCTCATGCGATTGCCCCCAATTCCCGAAATAACTATGCAGATCGCTTCCGCAGATACCGGTCTGCTTTGTATCAACGAGGACAAACCCTGGAGGGGGTTCATCACGTTCAACCTCACGAACCTCAATTTCTTCAATGCCTGTGTAGATAGCGGCTTTCATTCTCATGGCAGTTTCTCCTTTGTTTCTGCACTTAGCAGTCGTTTACGGAGTGTTTGCTTATCAGATTTTCCGACACCCGTTTTTGGGATTTCATCAACAAAGACAAAGTGGTCAGGGATCCAGAACTTCGGGAACTCAAGGGCGAGATGCTGCTTGAGGGTGTTTGAGATGTCCGCATCGGTGCGGTTAGAAACCGCACCTACCGGGGTAAGGGCAATGTCCGCATCGGTGCAGTTAGAAACCGCACCTACCGGGGTAAGGGCAATGTCCGCATCGGTGCGGTTAGAAACCGCACTTACCGGGGTAAGGGCGACGACAGCGAGTGGACGTTCACCCCACTTTTCGTTAGGCATCCCGATAACCGCTGCGTCAAGGACATAAGGATGTTTCAGGAGGGCAGTCTCCAAGGCAACACTTGAAATAGATTCTCCACCGCTTCGGATGAGTGCCTTCGCGCGGTCCACAATCTGCATGTAGCCTTGCGCGTCAATCGTCGCAATATCACCAGTCCTTAACCATCCATCGGGGGTGAAGTGTTCGTCTGTCGGTTTACTCCCATAGTAGGTGCTTGCTGTCCACGGACTCCGTACTTGTAGTTCTCCAGCTGTTTTACCATCCCAAGGGAGTTCGGTGAGTTGGTTAGATGTTTCAGCTACAATGCGAAGTTCAACGCCTGGGACCGGTCTACCCTGTTTCGCTTTAACCCGCCATTTTTCAGCATCGGACAAATTTTGATGCCGCCTACGCAGTTTTGAGAAGGTACCAGTCGGGGACATCTCTGTCATTCCCCACGCGTGACAAATCTCAATCCCAAGTTCCTTTTCGTAAGCCTCAATGAGTGTCGGCGGCATCGCTTCGCCGCCAACTATCAATCGCCTCAATGAATATATGTCTCGCCGCCTTTTGCGGAATTCGGGATAAGCCGCCGCCCATACCGTTGGCACGCCTGCAGCGACGGTGACACCTGTTTTTGCAATGAGGTCAGCGAGGCAAAGAGATGTAGGACCGGGTAGTACGAGATCCGCCCCGGCAAACATGCTGGCGTAAGGCAGTCCCCACGCCATCGCATGGAACATTGGGACAAGCGGCAGAACAACGTCTGCCTCGGTCAGTCCAAAGACATCGGCTTGATTTACAGCGAGCGTGTGAAGGAACATGGAGCGGTGCGTGTAGAGAACACCCCGCGGCTCGCCTTGCGTTCCGCTGGTATAGCAGAGACCCATCGCCCAGTTTTCGTCTGGAATATCCCATGTATACGCTGGGTCGGCTTCAGAGAGGAACTGCTCATAAAAGACAGCGGAAGGTGTAGGCATCTGATTAAAATAGACAACCTGTTCACATTTAATCTCATTCCGTAGTTCCTCAAACTGCCCAGCAAACGCTCCATCTACAAAAATGACTTTGTCTTCTGCTTCATGCGTAATGTGAGCCAATTGTGCAGCGGAGAGGCGAACATTGAGCGGATGCAGCACGGCACCAAGGCACGGAATCGCATAGTAAAGTTCCAGATGTTGATACGTATTGGATGCATAGGTTGCTACCCTATCGCCCGGCTGCACGATGCCCAATTGCGTGATAGCGTTTGCTAATTGCTTCACACGCTCGTATAATGCAGTATAACTATAACGATGGAACATCTGATGGGACAGGCGCGTGGTGATCCGTTTATCGCCGTGTATACGATGTGCATGCTCCAAAATCTGCGCAAGCGTCAATGGATAGTTCATCATCAAGCCGTGCATGTTCCGCCGTGTCCTATCGCTAAAAATCGTACAAACTTTTTATGATTTTAGCATAAAAACAAAGTTTATTGGTAAAAAAACTGATATTTTACATTTTCGGAATTTTAATTTGCATTTCACTATAAAAATAAATCATAATTAAACCATTGTTTATGCGCTGTATTTCTCATTATCATCAACTTACAACGAGGATAAACGAAATGTCAATTTCAGATAATAAACGGCATCTCTGGTGTGTCGTCGCCATCCTACTCGGCATCATATCAGCAATACCGATGACTGCCAGTGCCGAAGCACTTAAGGTAGTCGTTCAAGACCAGAATGGGAACGCTATCCCGGAAGCAAAAGTGCAAATCGGGAACCAAGAACAAACAACAGATGATTCTGGAATCGCTATGTTCAGCGATGTAACAGGTTCAGCGTCGCTAACAATAATAGCAATCGGATTTTCGAGCAAACGGATCAATACCACTGCGGGACAAACCGAAGTGACAGCCACGCTTGCTCCCATCCAAACGATTGAATCCGTTGTGGTGGTAGGTACTCGCAGTATCGGCAGAAGAGCCTTGCAGGCACCCGTCCCGATAGAAGTTGTTAACAGAGAGCAGCTTAGTATTACAGGTCAATCCGAAACGGGACGTGTTCTGCAGATGTTAGTCCCCTCCTTTAACTTCTCAAGTTCAACAATTAGTGATGGTACAGACGCATTGCGTCCGGCAACATTGCGTGGCTTGGGGCCCGACCAGACGCTTGTGCTCGTCAATGGCAAACGTCGCCACAAAAGCGCATTGTTGCACGTAAATACATCTGTAGGTCGTGGGACTGCCGGAACAGACTTCAACGCGATTCCGTCTGCGGCGATAGAGCGGATTGAAGTGCTACGTGATGGCGCAGCAGCACAATACGGTTCCGATGCGATCGCCGGTGTTATCAACATTGTACTCAAAAACGACGTTGACACAGGTGATGCCGATGTTTATTGGGGGCAAACATACCAAGGCGATGGTGACACATGGAACGGAAACGCCAACTACGGTATGAAAGTCGGTGACTCCGGTTTCCTCAATCTCACCGCTGAATGGCGCGAGAGAGCACGCACCAACCGGGCAGGTCTCACAGGGGAACGCCAATATGATTGGACAGAAGTTAACCAAGGTAGACTTGCAGATAATACACTTGAAATTGAAAACGATGATGGAACTGTAACCGAGAAATCTGTCTGGTTCGATTCGCGCGAATATACCTTTGAAAGACAGAACTTCCGCATCGGGGATTCCGATTCGTCACAAAAAATCGGATTTTACAACTTTGGACTCCCGCTCGGCGAGGGGTTGGAACTCTATTCTTTCGGGGGACACTCCTCACGCCAAAACAACAGTGCGGGTTTCTATCGTAGAGCGAATCAGGCATCCCGAACTGTCACTGAAATCTATCCGGACGGGTTCCTACCAGAAATCAATACAGATATTGGCGATACTTCTCTCGCCTTAGGTATGGCATGGACACATGAAGCAACTGACCTGAATGTCGATGTCAGCGTCAATCACGGGTTGAATACATTCGACTTCCTCATTTCTAACTCCTTGAACGCCTCTTACGGTGCAAGCAGCCCAACCTCCGCAGATGCTGGTGGCTTTGAACTCTCACAAACGGCGTTTAACTTAGATGTTACTTACCCGCTCGACTACCAGTCCTCACTGGTAAACCTCGCCGGTGGTGTCGAATTCCGTAGGGAAGGTTACGGTATCCGCGCGGGTGAACCGCTTTCATGGATTAATGCGGGTCTTGGGGTACCCGGTGCCTCTGGTGGTATACAAGTATTTCCCGGCTTCCGGCCCGATAATGAAGTGGACGAGAGTCGGACGAATATCGCAGGTTATGCCGACTTTGAATCCTATCTTAGTGGGCAACCCGGAACCGGTCTGCTTGTTGGTGCAGCGGTGCGCGGTGAGCAGTACAGCGATTTCGGCACCACTGTCACAGGAAAAGCGACGGGTCGCTATGACTTGACAAAACAGGTTGCAGTCCGTGCTGCCGGCAGTACAGGCTTCCGTGCGCCTTCACTACAGCAGCTCTACTTCAATAACATCAGTACACAATTCAAGGTAGATGCTGACGATATTGATGGCGATGGAAACACCACTGAGCTGGTTGCTCTTGAAGTCGGTACGTTCCGCAATGATAGCGATGCTGCACGGGCACTTGGTATCCCTGAACTGAAAGAGGAAACCGCTTTCAACGTCTCTGGTGGTGTTGTGTTGAAACCACTTGAGAAGTTGTGGTTCACCGTAGACGGATTCCTCATCCAAATCGATGATCGCATTGTTCTGAGTGGTAGTTTCAGTGCCGATAAAGTCAAAGCGTTAGCTGCAGCAGGCGCGAGCAGCGCGCAGGTGTTCACGAATGTTGCACAGACACGGACGCAAGGCGTTGATGTCGCAGCAGGTTATCTCCACGCTTTCGACAATGAATCTCTTCTTAATCTGAAGGTTGCGTTGACATGGGCAGATACCGAAGTTATCGGTGACGTGGACGCGCCAGAAATTCTTGTCGGACTTGAGGACACTCTCTTCCCGTCGCAGGAACGTTCCATGATTGAAGAGTGGCAGCCGAACACTCGCATTAACGTCGGTGTGGATTACATCATCGGTGACCTCACGATTGGTGGTGCTTTGCGCTACTTCGGCAGCTACACCGTTCAAGAGGGAAGCGGTGACGATCCAGCACGGCAGACTTACGGCGGAAAATGGCTCACCGATATCCAGAGCAATTACCAGTTGAACGAAGGACTTTCACTGACAATCGGTGCGAATAACCTGTTCGATCAGGTACCTGACTTGAACGAGATTGGACAGTCACGCGCCGGAACGCTAACGGACAGCACGGGGCATGTCATTGTTGATTCACCCGGTGTGTTCACGTATTCGAGACGGTCTGCTCCGTTCGGTTTCAACGGTGGACTTTACTACGCGAAGCTCTCCTATAGTTTCTAAAATGGTTTCTCAATCAATATAGGCGCGGTCCCAAACCGCGCCTATATTATTTTGAGGAAGATTGATTACTCATAGTGGTTTTGTACCGCAAACTGTATGAGGATTAATTGTCGGAATCAGGATTTTCAGGATTCAAGGATTTTTAGGATGACAACTCGACTGGGACTATAGACATCCTTTACTTTGCAATTTTTATTATCTATAAGCGAGAATAAACGAGATGTTAATTTCAGAAAATAAACGGTATTTCTGGTGCGTTGTCGCTATGCTATTCAGCATCGTCCCAGCAATACCGATGACTGCCAGTGCCGCGGCACTTAAGGTAGTCGTTCAAGAGCAGAACGGGAACGCTATTTCAGCAGCAAAAGTCCAAACCGGAAACCAAGAACAGACAACAGATGACTCTGGAGTCGCCACGTTTAGTGACGTGACAGGTGCGCAGTCGCTCACTGTAACAGCAAC
Organism: Candidatus Poribacteria bacterium; assembly: GCA_026702755.1. NCBI lineage: Bacteria > Candidatus Poribacteria > Candidatus Poribacteria bacterium. Next base: position 46,988 of record JAPPBX010000031.1, read on the forward strand.
CGGATTTTCGAGTAAGCAGGTCAACACTACTGCAGGACAAACCGAAGTGGCAGTGACACTCGCTCCCACCCAAATCGTTGACACAGTCGTGGTGGTAGGTACCCGAAGTATCGGTAGGAAAGTTTTGCAAGCACCTGTGCCGATAGAAGTGGTTAACAGGGAACAACTTAGCCTCACCGGTCAATCCGAAACGGGGCGCGTCCTACAGATGTTAGTTCCCTCCTTTAACTTCCCAAGCTCAACAATTAGCGATGGCACCGACGCGTTGCGTCCTGCGACGTTGCGAGGCTTAGGACCTGATCAGACGCTTGTGCTCATCAACGGCAAACGTCGCCACAAAAGTGCGCTGCTGCACGTAAATAGTTCCGTCGGTCGCGGCACCGCTGGGACAGACTTCAACGCGATTCCATCCGCGGCGATAGAGCGGATCGAAGTCCTCCGTGACGGCGCAGCAGCACAATACGGCTCCGATGCGATCGCCGGTGTCATCAACATCATTTTAAAGGATGATGTCGATTTAGGCGATGTCAACCTCTATTGGGGACAGACCTACGAAGGTGACGGAGATACGTGGCACGGAAATGGGAATTATGGGATGAAAGTCGGTGATTCCGGCTTCCTCAATCTAACAGTGGAGTGGCGCGACAGATACCGCACGAACCGCGCTGGGATTAGCGGCACGCGACAGTACGATTGGGTAGAAGTAGACCAAGGTAGACCGCCCGATGCCGAACTTGAGGTAAAAGACGCGGACGGAAATGTAACAGGTAAAAAACCGGTCTGGTTTGATCCGCGTGAGTATTACTTCAATCGAAAAAACTTTCGGGTCGGGGATGCTGACACTTCACAAAAAGTTGGGGTCTACAATTTCGGTCTACCCCTGACAGAAACATTAGAGCTCTATTCATTCGGTGGGTATTCTACAAGGCAAAACAATAGCTCGGGCTTTTATCGCAACAGCAAAGATACCAGTCGAAACGTGAAGGCGATTTATCCAGATGGATTTCTTCCGGAAATCAACACAGCCATTGAAGATGTATCCGTTGCATTGGGAATGGCGTGGAAACACGCTTCAACGGATTTAGATGTTGATCTCAGTCTGAACCACGGTCTGAATACGTTTGACTTTTTCATTTCCAACTCACTGAACGCTTCCTACGGGGCGGCGAGTCCAACTGCCGCCGATTCCGGTGGATTTCGACTCGATCAAACTGCCTTCAATATAGATATTACCTATCCTCTCACCTATCAATCCTCCCTCATTAACCTTGCCGGTGGTGCCGAATTTCGACGGGAAAGTTACGGCATCCGAGCGGGTGAACCTGTCTCTTGGTTCAACGCGGGTCTCGGTGCCGAAGGTGCAGCCAGTGGTATCCAAGTCTTTCCCGGCTTCCGTCCAGCCAACGAGGTGGATGAAAGCCGGATAAATATTGCAGGTTACGCTGACTTTGAATCCCATCTCAGCGGGCAACCGGGAACCGGTCTGCTCGTTGGTGCTGCTGTACGGGGCGAGCAGTATAGCGACTTCGGTGCTACTGTCACAGGAAAAGCAACGGTTCGCTACGACTTAACAGAACAGATTGCGGTGCGTGCCGCCGGTAGCACAGGCTTCCGGGCACCCTTACTCCAACAACTTTATTTTAACAACATCAGCACACAATTCAAGGCTGACAATAATGACGCTGATGGCGATGGGAATACGACGGAACTGCTACCTTTCGAGGTCGGGACGTTTCGCAATGACAGCGACACTGCGCGTGCACTCAACATCCCAGAACTTAAAGAGGAAACCTCAGTCAACGTTTCAGGGGGTATCGTCCTCAAACCGATTCAGAATCTATGGTTGACGCTTGATGCCTTCCAGATTGACCTTGATGACCGCATTGTTCTAAGCGGCAGCTTCAGGGCAGATACCGTGCCTGCCTTAGCACAAGCTGGTGCCAGTCAAGCACAAGTCTTTACGAATGTCGCGCAAACGCGGACTCGCGGCATTGATATAGCCACAGGTTACGTACACGCCTTTGACGATGAATCTCTTCTCGATTTGAAAGTTGCATTAACGTGGGCAGATACCAAAGTCATCGGTGATGTGGAAGCACCGGGTTCCATTCTAATCGGTCTCGAGGAAATTCTCTTTCCAGAACGAGAACGCTCTATTCTTGAGGAATGGCAACCGAACACACGCATAAACCTCACAGCAGATTACACTATCGGATCCCTCAAAATTGGGTCTGCTTTACGTTACTTCGGGAGTTATACCCTGCAAGCAGGGAGTGGAGAGAATGCCCAGCGTCAAACTTACGGTGGAAAATGGCTCGCCGATATTCAGAGTGCCTATCAACTCAACGAATCCTTCACCTTGACGCTCGGCGCAAACAATCTTCTCAATCAGGTACCTGACTTAAACGAGGTCGGTCAAGCACGTGGTGGCACCCTCATAGATAGTACTGGAACAGTGATTGCGGATTCGCCGGGAGTTTTCACGTATGATCGGGCGGCTGCACCCTTCGGTTTCAACGGTGGACTTTACTACGTGAAGTTATCTTATAGTTTCTAAGATGGTTTTTTAATAGTTGTTACAAAAGATGTAAGCACTGTTTTCGACTGCGCTTTTTTATGTCGCGATCAGGAGATCGCTCCTACAACTCAGATTTTTCTATTGCACCCATTCGCGCAATATGCTAAATTAGGGTGAGATTTGAATCTATAAGGAGAGCTATTGAATGCAGCGAAATCTCTTAACCTTTTCTGTGGTAGTGCTTTTTGTCGGTGCGATCATTGCGCTGAATATAAACTCTGTCGAAAGCCAGAACGATAAGGTGCAGCGAGGAAAATACCTCGTGGACACGGTGGGCGCGTGCGGGCATTGTCATACTCCGCGTGCGGGTGCCGAATATAACATGGACATGTACCTTGCCGGACATCCAGCGAACGCGCCTTCTCCGCGCTACAACTTCAGTATGATGCAACAAGGCATCTTTATCCTCACGTCACCACAAATGAGTGCCTTCTCCGGTCCGTTTGGAACAAGTTTCTCCTCAAATTTGACACCGGACAAAGAAACCGGATTGGGTGATTGGACAGAGGAGATGTTCATCCAAGCAATACGTACTGGGCTTCATCAAGGTGTGGAGGGCAATCGGAAAATCTTTCCGCCGATGCCGACGAAGCACTATGCCCAAATGAACGATGAGGATCTGAAAGCGATTTGGGCGTATCTACGGACGATTAAGCCGGTTAAAAACGAAGTGAGTCCACCCTTGAATTCACGGGGTAGGCCGTACTAAAAATTAGACAGGACTTACACACAAAGCGGATATTGAGAGATGAGAGCAAAGGTGGGAAGCGTGGAAGGATGGAAGAAAGGAAGAATAGACCCCAATCTTCCAACTTTCCAGTCCACCCCGCAAATTCCACAAACGAATCCGTGGATATTGCGTAAACTCCTATCTATCGAAATTATTTGGAGACATTTTTCATGGCAGCAAAAAAACCTGTCCAAATTGCCGTCGTCGGTATGGGTATAGGTAAACCGAATGGAACGGCACTCGCCGGAAATCCGAGAGGCAACGTTGTCGCACTCTGCGATTTGCTCGAAGACCGGATGAAAGACTTCGCTAAGGACCTACCGGGCGAGGTTAAATTCTACACAGATTACAAAAAGATGTGTAAAGCGAAGGATATTGACGCTGTATTCGTTGGCACCCCGAATCAGTGGCATGTGCCAATAGCATTGGAAGCCGTACGGAACGGCAAACATGTCATGGTAACGAAACCGCTCGCCGATTCCGAGGAAGCAGCGCAACAACTGGTCACGGAAGCAGAGGCAGCAGGTGTCGTTAATATGATGTCGCTCTCTACGCGCTTCGGGAATGACACCCAATACCTCGGCAATCTTGCGCGCGATAATTATTTCGGAGAACTCTATTACGCGCGGGCACGGAGCGTGCGTAGGAGTGGTATCCCGGCGTGGAATCTCGGTTTCATCCAGAAAGGCGGCGGTGCATTTCGCGACATGGGGGTCCATGTGCTTGACTCGGCATGGTGGATTCTCGGATTACCAAAGCCAATTGCGGTACTCGGTGCTGCTGGCGCGAAGTTCGGACCTCGAGGCCTCGGCTACTGGAAAGGGACGAAAGCCCCTAAAGAGATCTACGAGAAATATGATTCTGATGATTACGCTGGTGGGTTTATTACTTTTGAAGGTGGTGTCGGCTTGCAGGTGGAAAGTTTCTGGGCATCACACCAACCCGACGAATTTCAGATCGAACTCTTCGGCACAGAGGCAGGCGCGACGCTGAAGCCCCTACGACTCTATCGAACCGATAAAAAAGGTGAATTTGAGAACATAGACGCGAAACTTCCAAAGAGTAAGTATGGCAAGTCGTGGGATGCTATCGCTGATCATTTCATTGAATGTATTTTAGATGACGTAACCTGCAAGGCACCCCTCCGCCATGGATTGATTGTCCAACAGATGATGGAAGGTCTGCTCACAAGTGCTGAGACAGGACGCGAAGTTCAGATTGCAGAAACTGAATGAGGGATAAAAAATGACCCTTGACACGACAACACTTCGGAACGATTTCTCAAGGGACGGTTTCGCTATCGCGCCGAACCTGTTCACGCGAAGTGAAGTCCAACGGCTCAAGTTAGAATGTATCGACATTCTGGAAGCCGTTAAAGCAGAAACAGGCACAGTCGCTGGACACGGTGTTTATGTCGGCTTAGCTGCGCGGAGTCCTGTCTTTCAAACCGCAGTCGGTGATGAACGGATACTCGATATTTTAGAAAGCGTTTATGCACCGGACATTGAATTTCTAAGCGACAAGGTAGTTTTCAAAAGCGAGACAACGACCTTCGCCAGCCCTTGGCACCAAGATTGGTCCTATTGGTACGGCGCACATAAACTCTCAATTTGGGTTGCGCTTGACGATGCGACTGTTGAAAACGGGTGCCTCAAACTCTTTCCGGGTTCTCACAAATCCGCTCTTGTCCACGATGGCGATGCCAGTGATGGACATGGGTTCGGGAATCGACTCCGTCCAGGTGCGGTTGACGAGAACCTTGCCGTCACAGCGGAGATTGAAGCAGGTGGTGCCGTCTTTTTTCACGATTTGACGCTTCATTCCAGTCATCCCAATCGTTCTGGAGAAGAACGCTGGGTCTGGATTCCGACGTACCGCGACGCAAAGGCGGAGGATACCGATTATCCGTGGGCTGTCGCTGCGAAAGTTTTACGCGGAGAGAAACTGTCTGAATCAGGATTCACAGGATAGATAGATTGTCAGGATTAAGGTATGCCAGCGAGGCTATCGTGTTAACCAAGAATTTTTGTTTTATTCTGAAAAATAAAAAATCCAAAGGAGGTATTAATGGATTTTATCGAAGCACTCAGTAATTTATCAGCGAGAATCACAAAGCAAAAAGATGTTATTCAGACCGAGGAGGCGACGAAAACTGCTTTCGTCATGCCTTTTATCAACCTTTTGGGATATGACGTATTTAACCCAACAGAAGTAGTGCCCGAATTTACTGCTGATGTTGGTACAAAACAGGGTGAAAAGGTTGACTACGCCATTTTCAAAGATGATGAAGTTATCATGCTCATTGAGTGCAAAAAGTACGGTGAAGATTTGTCTGATGTTCATACCTCACAACTTTACCGTTACTTTTCAGTGGTTCACGCTCGAATTGCTGTATTGACAGATGGTGTTCTGTATCGATTTTACACCGATTTAGAAGAATCGAACATAATGGATACCAAGCCTTTCCTTGAATTCGACATGCTTGATATTCAGCCGCCGTTGGTCAATGAGCTCAAGCGGTTCACCAAGCCCGCTTTTGATTTGAATGAAACGCTTACTGCTGCAAGCGACTTGAAGTATACAAAAGAAATAAAGCAGACGATGATTGAGCAATTGGAAACGCCTTCCGAAGATTTTGTTCGATTTTTCCTGTCTTTTGTCTACAGCGGTGTAAAAACGCAGGCAGTGGTTCAGCAGTTCACGGATATTGTCAAGCGTGCCTTGAACCAGTTTCTAAATGAACAGATTAATCAACGCTTGCAGTCTGCAATCACAAAAGGGGAAGTTGCGGAACAGTCTGTTGAAGTTGAAGAATCCGATGAGTCAATTGAGGTAGAGGTTGAGTCTCGTATTGTAACAACCGAAGAAGAATTAGAGGGATTTTATACCGTTAAATCCATCATTCGTGAAGTGGTTGCCCCAGATCGAATTGGACACCGGGACACAATGAGTTATATGTCAGTCCTGCTAGATGATAACAGGCGAAAACCTATATGCCGTCTTCATTTTAACAGTACCAAAAAATACTTGGGGTTGTTCGATGGGGGAAAAAACCATGAACGGATTGAAATTGGGAGTATAGACGATATTTACCAGTACACAGAACAGCTAAAAGCAACCGCCCAAAGTTATGATACTCCTGATGTCTCAGAAAGCTCAGAGTAATGTTAGATCGGGAAAACTAGCAAGGAGAAATTATGTTTAAGAACCTGAGTACCGGTGCAATCGGCATCCGGGCAAATATGACTGAAGGCTTAGACCTCGCGAAAAACGCCGGTTTTGAAGGTCTCGACCTGAACATCGACGAAGCCAACCAACTCGCACAAGAACACTCTGTCCAACACGTCAAAGACCTCTGGTCAGAGGCAGGCATTGCGATGGGAGGTTGGGGATTCGGTGTCAATTGGCGCGGTCCCGATGCCGACTATTATGCCGGTTTAGCGCAGCTGCCGGAACGTGCAGCACTCGCCGCAGAACTCGGCTGCTACCGGACAACCACCGTTGTAGGACCTGCTTCAAACGATATGACGTATCAGGAGAATTGGGATTTTTCCGTCAAACGGCTACGTGCTGTCGCCGAGATTCTCAAAGACCACGGACATTCCATCGGGCTTGAGTTCATTGGACCGGCGACGAGTCGCAAGGGTTCCCAATACCTCTTCGCCTATTCAATGGATGCGATGTTAGGGCTTGCCGCTGCAGTCGGCACAGGGAACGTTGGACTGCTGTTCGATACATGGCACTGGTACACCTGTCGCTCCACGACCGACGATGTTCGCAAACTCTCTGTATCGGATGTCGTTTACGTCCACATCAACGATGCACCCGCCGGTATTGACCCAGACGAACAGATTGACAACATCAGATGTCTCCCCGCCGAAACCGGCGTGATCCCGCTCACTGAATTGATGCAAATCCTGACGGACATCGGTTATGAAGGACCCGTGACACCCGAACCCTTCAGCCAAAAGGTAAACGGTATGGAACCCGCAGATGCGGCGAAAGCCACTGCGGAATCACTGGATCAGGTGTGGGAAAACGCAGGTCTGTAAGTATCCTGTCTACTTCTTGTGTTTCAAGACAGTTTGTGTTATCATTTAGAATATGACAACTAATTCTCAAAAAGAGGGCCCCCGGGTTTACATTGACGCAACGATTCCGAGTTACCTCGTCTCTAGACCCAGTCGTGCTGTCAAGACAGCGGAACGGCAAAGAATCACGCGGCAGTTTTGGCAGGACATCCGTTTTGAATTCGTTTTGTCCAACTATGTTATTGCCGAAATATCAATGGGGGATAGCGAGCAAGCATTACATAGGCAGAGAGTGGTTGAAGGGCTTAGTCTTGTGATTGTACAGAATTCTGACCGAGCTTTTGCACAACATTTGGTTGATCAGGGAGCTCTTCCGCAAATTGCCTTCACCGACGCTGTCCATATAGCTGTTTCGGCAATACGCGCTATCCCATATTTAGCAACGTGGAATTTCGCGCACCTTGCAAACCCACATACAAGACCGAAAATTGAACAAGTTTGTCGCAACGCAGGTCTTGCAATGCCTTGCATCGACACCCCCGCGACAATATTGGAGGAACTCTCTCATGTATGACGAAATCTTGAAGGAATGCCTTGAGGCCAAAAAACGTCTCGTCGCTCTTTTCGGTGATTTGGAGACGTATATGGAATTTATGACAAAGCAACAGGAGAAGCAGATGAAGCAGGGCATCAAGTACGTAGATTTACCAGTCGCCCCTATAAAAAAGAAGGAAAAGCCTAATGCCTGAGGTTCAAGTTGCCAGATGAAGTAGGAACCGGCCCACGAAAATAGACACGAATAGTGCAAACTTTACTAAGTATAGGAGTGTGACTTAACGTGCAACTTATTGATAAAGAGAGCATCCTCGCGATGACACACTTATGGGAAGGCGACCGGTTCCCTGACGGACGACCCCGCGTCCCCGATGATATCATTCAGCGGATGAAGGCGATCAGTATTGAACAGGCGTGGGGTGTTCTCCACGGCAACGGCTATCAGTTCCAATTCGCTGGCGATTGGATGAACCTCCACCCGGATCGAGTTCTCGTCGGTAGAGCGGTGACGTGTGCGTTTGTGCCTGTCCGCCCCGATTTCAACGATGCCATCTCCACACAAGGCGAAAAGGAGGGACGCGTCGGCGGTCAAAACTCGTGGGTGATTGATACGCTCGTCCAAGATGATGTCATCGTCGTCGACCTCTTCGGCAAAGTGAAGGACGGCACCTTCGCCGGTGATAACCTCGGCAATTCCATCTATGCGAAAACAGGCACTGGCATGGTCATTGAGGGTGGCATCCGGGACCTTGATGGTATCTACGAGTTGCCCGATTTTGCCACATTCGTGCGCGGTGTGGATCCGACAGGTATTGCGAACGTCACACTCACCGGTATTAATATCCCTATCAGAATTGCAGAAGCGACAGTTTTACCGGGAGACATCGTTTTAGGGAGGCGCGGTGGCGTTATTTTCATTCCACCGTATTTCGCGCAACAGGTCGTTGAACAGGGCGAAGAGGTGGCTCTCCGTGATCGGTTCGGGCATCAACGGCTACGTGAGAGTGTGTATACGCCGGGTGAGATAGATCGGAAGTGGTCAGAGGAAATTGAGGCGGACTTTGCGAAATGGCGCGAGGAGCAGGAGTGAAGTATGTCTGAAGCAGGATTTGCAGGATTTTAGGATTTTCAGGATGAGAGGCAACCTTCAAGATGGGAAGACGATATGGATCACCCCATATCAAAATCTCACACGTCCATTTTTGACTTTTCACCTATTTACTGTTAGAAGAGTTTTGCTTTTTTATTTCCCCATTTTGGATCAACTGAAGGGGCACAAAGACAGTCACGATTGTGTTCCAAAGCCGCTGCCTCACGGTAGTGCCCTCCATTTTCCAACTCGCGTATTTTCTGATTATAGTGCCCAATTACGCGTTTGTACACTTCTTCTGCAGTCAAACCGTCGGCAAACGCCCGATCTATTTCAGAGTCACAGTCAAAAAAAGCATCGGAAATACGCATCAAAACGATGAACTCTTCATTGTACCCAAAGTAGGCAAGGCATCCATGGGTCACAAAGTCAGGACCAAGTCCAACAGCAGTTTGACAGGCAAAAAAATGAACAACCTTGCCATCCGATTCCTGGGGTTGATAACTCCCTATATCAAAAATAGGGTTGTAATGTTCTCCCATATAGGTTGTCTCAGTCCCATGTCCTACGCCTGTCATATAAATGATGTCTTGTTGACATGCTTTCGGTTTAACGTGAAAACGACACGCCAATTTGCCCTGACAACGTACAATTTCAAACCCTCTGGCTTCCAGATAAGGATAAACATGCCGATTTCGATAGTCGTAGGAAGCTTGTGTAATCCTATCGTAACTGGAATCAATAGCGAGAACTTTCAAATCAGGTTCAATTCAACGCGTCGTTTTTTGCTTGAGACAACGTTTTACCTTTTGTTATTTTTTGTGAACTAAAGGTTTCCTTCAAGCGCACGTTTGAGTAACATTCTAATCATGCGCTGCTCAACGTCAATTAAGGCGCGCCCTATAGATGTTCGTTTCTGTACTTCGTCAATGGCGTGCTTCTTGTCCACTATCCGCTGACCCAGGATACCTACGTCAAATTCGGGGCTTTGCCGAATGCGTTCCGCGACCAATTCTGACTGTTTCTCAAGGGACAAGCAATTAAATGGAACCTGTGTTGGTGCTCCGTCTACCACTTCTCGTAAAGAAATCCATTGACCATCGGGTGTCATAGCCACTGGACGACTCCAATGGTCTTCGTGCGTCATTGGTGCGTTATTCGCCATGAGTGTCTCCTTAAGGACTCAGAACCAAATTATCTTTCTCTTTAAACGGGTTAATGGTATTATACCATAAAAAGAAATAAAAGTCAAAAAAGCGAAAAATGGTAGATTTTGCTACGTTCGTGCGTGGTGTGGATCCGACAAGTATTGCGAACGTCACGCTTACCGGTATTAACATTCCTATTCGCATCGCTGAGGCGACGGTTCTACCCGGAGACATCGTTTTAGGGAGACGTGGCGGCGTTATTTTCATTTCGCCGCATTTCGCACAACAGGTCGTTGAACAGGGTGAGGAGGTGGCTCCCCGAGATCGGTTCGGGCATCAACGACTACGGGAAAGTGTATACACGCCGGGCGAGATAGATCGCAAATGGTCAGAGGAAATTGAGGCGGACTTTGCGAAATGGCATGTCGATCAAGGATGAGGGTATTACCTAACTATTTATTGTAGGAAGACTTTGAAGAAATGGTGATAATAGAGTTATTTACTTACGTTTCCATAATATCTATGATGGTATTTTGCGCAAATGTCATGAAAAAAAAGGGGCTTTTGAAAAAATTGGATTCTATCTATTTTTTTCTTTTGTTGACTCTTATTATCTCACAGATCATTATTACTGCTATAATATCCAGCCCGATTCTACCACAAACAGAAGATTCTAATCCCTCCACAATCCTTATCTGTATCGGAGCGATATTAGCCTTGGCTCTCATTTACATTATAACCCGCATAGTCGAATCATCCACTGAGACCCATGAATATGCGCGAAAATTTACGTTATCAGCAATGTTCATAGTACTTGGAGCGAGTTTTTGCGCGATATTGATATGGCCATCAGAAACGAACATGGATTTATACAGAATGCCTTTTGCCTTGGCTTTATGTATTGGTATGGTGTATTACCCATCGACACTTGATCAGTTGATTGGAATGAAGGGCGATGCGGAAAAAAGCACACCTGACGAGAGTCCGCCTGAAGACAGTATCTCTAACGAGAGTATATCTGGTGAGAGTGTGTCTGAAGAGAGTATGCCTGACGAGAGTGCGGATGGTTATAAGGAAGCTATCATTAAATTGGCCACTGAATCCTGGCATTTTACAACGGTTTATCAACGTATGCTTACCATCCTTGATGCCAGCGAGCATCGAAAATATACAAGTCAGTTGCGCTGGCATTTAAAAAAGATGGAGGAATCTCTTGATGAAGGCGGACTCCGGATCGTCAATGTCGAAGGACAACCTTATGATCCCGGTATGGCTGTCATACCGTCCAATATTGAAGACTTCGACGAGGATGTTCCTTTAGTAGTCAGCCGGATGCTTGAACCGATAATCATGGAAGGAACGGCCTTGGCAAAAATGGGAAAGGTTACTTTAAAAAGGAGGATAATAGAAGAATAATGGCAAACTATGTCGGTATTGACTTAGGTACCACAAATAGTGTTATCAGCACCTACGATGGAACTAACACCCGAATCAGACAAAGTATACGAGAACGGAACGATGTAACGCCGTCTGCTATCCTGATTGGGCGGAGTGGAAACATCACGGTCGGTCAGAGAGCTTATCACCAAGTCGGACGACTTCAAGATAACTGTGCAACGGAATTTAAACGTAAGATGGGAACCAGCACACTAATTGAACTATCCGGGGCGAATCGCACGCTTACCGCGGAGGAATGTTCGGCAGAAGTATTAAAGACGTTGTTCGGTTCCCTACCTGAAGAAATCAGAAATTCCCCAGATACGGGAACTGTCGTTACGGTACCTGCAGCATTCAACCAGATAAAGAGAAATGCAACGAGTGAGGCTGCGGAAATGGCGCAAATCGGTAACGTTAAACTTATGCAAGAACCGGTCGCTGCTGTAATGAGCTATATGCGTGTTCGCAACACTGATGGCAGATTTTTAGTCTATGACCTCGGGGGCGGCACATTTGACGCTGCCATCGCTGAAAGCACCGGAGGAAGGGTTTCCCTGCTTGCGCACGGAGGAATAGAGTTCTGCGGAGGGCGAGATTTCGATCGCCTGCTACGTGATAATGTTGTTCTCCCCTATCTACGCGAGAAATACAATTTACCTGATGACTTATCTACAGATCCAACTTTCCGCAAAATTTTACGACCTGTGGAGTTGAGTTGTGAAGCTGCAAAGATCAGATTATCTTCGGAAGTAGAATACGATATAAATGTTGGTGATTTTGATGAGGAAGAACCGCTACTGGATCTAAACGGAGTGGAAATCTATGAGGACATCCCTTTACATCGCGACACCTTTGATAGACTAATAGCAGAGAAGCTCAACGACACCATAAATCGTGTACGTGAAACGATGGAAGAATGCGGGGTTAACGCCCAGGATTTAGATTGTATCGTGTGGGTTGGCGGTCCGACACATTACAAGCCGTTGCGGGACAAAGTTTCCTCTGAACTCGACATTGCGGGCGACTTAGATGCCGTGAACCCTATGACGACTGTCGCTGAAGGGGCGAGCATATTTGCCGAGTCCATTGATTGGAGCTCAGAGAACCGCGGAAGGAGATCGACCCGTGGGCAAATTTCAGATGCGGAATTACCGTTCCGTTTTAATTACATCGCTCGAACATCGACAGATACAGCAAAAATTGCCGTTCAAGTTGATGGAAACGTTCCAACAGGGAATACATTCGAGGTTTTGAGCCTTGATGATGCCTCGATTTCTGGACAGTATCCACTCAAGCATGCGACGACTATTGACGTGTCCTTGCCAAAGCCTAGCGATAACACGTTTAAAGTTACAGTATACGATGCTGCAGGGGAACCTATAAAGCAGGAAGAAATTGTCATCACCAAAACGGCGGCAATTCTTGATGCGATTCCAGCTTCACATACAATTGTTTTAGAAGTTTTAGATCGCCTGGGTGGTCAACCGAAACCTTATCATCTCATTGAGAAGGGCGCACCACTTCCTCAAGAAAAACGGAGTGTAGAACTAATCGCTGGCCAAACAGTTATCGCCGGTTCATCCGATTCTCTCAAATTTATTCTGTGGGAGGGGGATATTAAGCACCCGATTAAGGACAATCGCTTCATCGGTTGTTTAGAAGTGACCGGACGTGATTTCGATGACGGTATAATTTCCGAGGGGTCAGATATAATATGCAATTATGAAATTTTGGATTCAGGCGAAATCATATTAGAGGTCGAGACCCGAGAGATCGCTGGCATATATAAAGAGAATTTTTACTCACGTGAAGAAGCGGAGCGGGATTACTCCGCAGATGCTTCTCAGATTGCTAACGAAGCTACTCAAGTCCGCAACCGCGTCGATGAAATCGCAAATAAAATTGACGACCCCAGACTCGAGGATGCCCGTAGGAAACTGGAACTCCCAAGTTCGTTAAATTCCGAGGAGTCGGATACCGAAAAGGTTCAGGAAGCCAGCGAAGCGATCTTAGATGCTAATAACTTGATCAATCGGGTGAAAAAAGATAATCTCAAGGTAATTCGTCAAATGGATCTTGATGATACACTTACCTTTTTTGATACGTATATTCGCCAGCACGCGCGCCCATCGGAAGCAACGGAATATGATAACCTCGTTGCTACAGCGCAACGTTCCATTGACAATAATGATTCTGACGAAGTATTTGAGTCGCTTCTCAGTCAACTGAGGGGGAGAAATTTTGAGATACTGTGGCGTCAACCCTGGTTTGTTATTGAGCAATTTAAGCATTTAGAAAGCACACCCTACGCTTTTCTGGATCGGCGACGTTTTGAGGAACTTGCGCGTAGCGGTAGGCAACTCATAGAATGTGAAGGACTTGATAAAGATCTCCGCCAAGGGGCTATTATAGATACCCCTGCCATTGCGGAACTCCGTGAAGTTGTCAGGGAACTTATGTTCCTTCCTCACATTGGTGGGACAGAAGATGCCGATAGCACTATTCAGATGGCAAATATTTTCTTGAAAAACAGCCCCTAAAATCAGCGTTCAGAGTGAAAGGCAGTATTTCTTTATTATCAGCAGAAATGGATCTTTTACAGAACCCTTTTTATATTTTGACAGCGACACAGCAAGACGACCGGCGCAGGATTATGGAGCTCACAGAGGAACGAGGGCTGTTATCAGATGCCGATAAATGTATAGCAGCACAAACTAAACTCGTAAATCCGCGAACGCGTATATCTGCTGAAGTCGCATGGCTGCCGGGGTGCGTTTCTGAACGCGTTTACGATCTGTTGATGCTGTTAGAATCGTCTGCCGGAAATCACCTTGGCAATGATGAAACTACATCTATCGCGCCTGTTGATTCACTTGCCTCTGCACTATCGCGTTTACCTTATGCAAAAAAATACAACGTTGCAGACAAAGTTTTAGAACTATTGAAACCATCAATGAGGTCTTTTATTCAGGAAAATTCTTTAAATTCTTTTAAAACAAATAACCTGATGGAACTCGGAAAGTTTCTCGGTATAGACAAACTCACGCCTATTGCGCGAGCGAACTTACTTGCTGCTCGGATGTCACGTTTACCAGATTACACGCCTGATGGTATTGCCAAGTGGATACTCGCAATTGCGCAAGCATTTGAAGCTATCAATCCAATAGAGGTACACGCAACACTTAACGAGGAACGCAAAGTCTCCGGCTTTCCCGAAATAACAGATTTGTCAACGATAGAATTGGAAATACGAAATCGTAGACTTTATTATCAGCAAGTTATCAAATCGACTTTAAAAAATATACTTACCGCTAAAGCGCGGGTGAGATCAGTTACTACGGTTCTTTCGATAGTTAAAACTGCAACTGATAGTGGTAAAAACAGCTGGCCTATTCTGATTGAGGCTACCGTTGATTCCTATGAAATAGAGGCTCAGACCTCCCTTGGAACCGTAGAAAAAAACATTGAAACACAGGACAAAAAAATCCGAATTGCTGCGGAAATGGAGGAGCCCGATACTATTTTTGCATCGATGGTAGATGAATTCATTGAAACCGTCAGAGACTGGGGTATCATAGCGGCCCCCATTCAACTCAACAAAAATAGACAAGGCTTACGTCATAATGCAAGTCACGATATAGCAGATCGGGTCAGACAATTGGCTATACACCTTTTTAATGAATACGATAAACTTGATTTTTCTCAAAAAATCCTGAATGTGTTACAAGAAGTTTTCACTGGGATTCCCGCAATCGCTGGACATATCACGGCTGACCTTGAGACATTAAATAAAATCGCCAAACGGCGTGAACAGCAGATATTCTAATCTATAAGTTTTGTTAGTTCTTGATAATCTGGAGAAAATGTGGACCTTTTAAAAAACCCTTTTCATATTCTCGGTGCTACGACGCGAGATAACCGGCATAGGATTATGGAACTCGCTGAGGAATGTAGTCTGCTAACGGATGCCGACGAGTGTATGGAGGCACAGTCTATACTAACCAATCCACGCAGGCGCATCTCTGCTGAAGTGGCATGGCTGCCGGGTATCAACCAAATACTTACTAACGGATTTTTGAATTTATTGGAACGATCTGCGGAACTCCGCATGGAACTGTTTCACAAATTGATAACGTTCATGGAAAATGTGAATGAAACGGGTTATGAACAGAGCCTTTTCGGGAACGAAAAACTGATTCCTCTCTCTCGTGCGAACTTATTTGCTGCCGGACTATCTCGTGTACATGATCATTTGCCAGATGACATTGGCCAGTGGAGTGGTTACATTTATCGCTCCTCTCCTCCGACAACAGTGCAGTGGATACTTGAAATCGCTAAAGCGTTCGACGGAATTGAGATGAAAGAACTCTGCATAACCATCAACGAAGAACGTAGAGAATCGGGTTTTCCCGAAATAACGAACCTGTCAATTATAGAAGATGAACTCCAAAATCGACGGCATTATTACCAGCAAGTTATCAATTTGGCGTTAAAGGATCTATCCATCTGGGAACTTGCGAAAGCAGTGACTATAGGAATTAAAACAGCAACAAGTAACGGTGAAAAACACGGACCAATTTTGATTGATGACCTGGTAATCTGGTACGAAAACCATATTCAAGGATCTATTGAAAATGTGGAGTTGAAAATTAATATACACATAGAGGACATCCGGTCAAGGGCTGTTGCTAAACAAACTGACTCTAATTTGGGCTTTATAATTAATGAACTCATCCGGACCGTAAAAGAATGGAATGTCCTTGCGCAACCGATCCAAGTAAGCAAAAAAAGCAGAGGAGAACGGCATAACGCAAGTTTTGAAATGGTAGGACGCTTTAATGACTTGGCTGCTGCCTTATTCTTTGAATACCGTAAACCTGATTTCTCCAGAAAAATTTTAAATACACTCAAGGACATATTCTCTGAAGTACCAGAAATTGTTGAACAGATTGTTGAGATCTTAAGGGAATTAGAAACACAAATAGGTCTTGTTATAGCAATAGAAAGTTTTGAAAATATCAAGGCACAAGTTGAACAACTCAAGGAGGCTTCGGACGCGAAACAATCAGATTACACTTTAACTCCGATGGTCAATCAACTCATACAATCTGTCAAGTCATGGGATACCGCTACACAACCGGTTGAGGCAAATAGCGGTGTGGCATTTACTGTTAGAGAGGTAGCTCTTCATCTCTGTAACAAACACCGAAAAATTGATTTCGCCATACAGATCACAAACGCGCTAATCGGCGTATTTAATGCAAACAGTGTAGGTGTCGAAGTAGTAACACGTCTTACTGAAGACAAAGCAGCATTAGTTGCAATGAAAAATTTTGAAAACATCAATACACAAGTTGAACAACTCAAGGAGGCTTCGGACGCGAAACAATCGGATTATACTTTATCACCAATGGTCAATCAGCTTATACAATCTGTCAAGTCATGGAACACTACTGCACAAACGGTCGATGCAAATAATGGTGTGGCATTTACTGTTAGAAACATAGCCCTTCACCTTTGGAACGAACATCAAAAACTTGATTTTGCTATACAGATCACAAACGCGCTAATTGGTGTATTTAAAGGGGTGTATGGGATGGATGAGGTAAATAACCGACTGAAAGAAGACATAATGACATTATATGCAATGAATATTCAACGCAGACGGACAATCGAACCGCCACAGAAAAGAGGAGGTACCGGTTGCCTCTTGCAAATCGTCATTTTTGCTATTCTCGCGCTAATCGCAGCTTTTTCACAAGGGTGTTAGGAAAAGTTGTTCCTCATTCTATTGCTCATCTGGAAAATTTGACCTTTTCCCACATTTACGGTATACTTTGAAATATGTTGACACCTCGGACACTGACGAAAACAATTGGAAAAAACAATGTGTAAAGAAATTTCGATGACGGAATTACGGGGAAAGCTTGGCGAATTGCTTGATGGAGTCCACCATAACGGAGATAGGTTAATCGTCAAACGTGCCAATAAGCCACTCGTTGCCATTGTTCCAATTGAGGCCTATGAAAAAACGCTTCAACAAAGGGAAAGAGCTTTTTCCGTCCTGGAGCGAATATGGAAAAAAGTACCAGCAGCGAGCGAAGAAGAAGCACAAGCAGATATTGAACAGGCAATGATTGAGGGGCGCGCGGAGAAAGTCCATAAGTAGATTTTCTGAATAGTTATGTTTGACCCTACCGCTGAACTGAATCACGCTGAAAATTTGACTTTTCGCAAGGTCTATGGTATACTTTAAAATGGCAATTGTCTAAAGTACGCAAGCAGAACCAACATGAAAATCGCTAAAAACCTGACAGACCTCATCGGGAATACTCCGACGATTCGCCTGAACGCCTTGACCGGTAAGGACGATGCGACTATCTTCGCGAAATTGGAGGCTTACAATCCGGGGGGTAGCATCAAGGATCGGATTAGTTATGCAATGATCGTTGATGCTGAGGAACGCGGCATTCTCAGAAAAGGAGATACCATCGTTGAACCCACTGCTGGCAACACAGGTTTAGGACTCTCTATTGTCGGTATCGCGAGAGGTTATCCTGTTACGTTGACGATGCCAGAAAACGTGAGTCGCGAGAAATATGAACTCCTCTCCTCTTTCGGTGCAAAAATTGTGCTAACGCCGGAACACGGTGGCATGGCAAGTGCTATCTGGGAAGCGGAAGCAATTATCAGAAAAAACCCACGGCACTATATGCCGAACCAGTTCACGAACCCTGCAAACCCCGAAATCCATCGCCGTACGACAGCGGTGGAAATTCTCAAGGCGATCGGTACCGACATCGACTTTTTCGTTACAGGGGTTGGCACAGGTGGCACACTGACAGGCGTTGGAGAAGTTTTAAAAACAGAGTGTCCCCACGTGAAAGTCGTTGCGGTGGAACCGAGTGTTTCAGCGGTGCTCTCTGGCGGTAAACCGAGCCCTACCCGCATTGATGGGATTGGCGCAGGGATGATCCCTGAAGTGCTCAACGTTGATGTTATTGACGAAGTCATTACAGTCGGCGAAAAAGAGGCTTACGAAATGATGAAGTCAATCTCAACAACCGAAGGGTTATTGGTTGGGATGTCGTCCGGTGCAAATGTCTACGCTGCATTACAAGTTGCGAAGGTGCAAGGACCCGATAAAACCGTTGTTACGATTCTCCCTGACACGGGGGAACGCTATTTCAGTTTGAGTCGTTATTTTGAAATTGAATCAGACGTTATGGATACGCTTCCGTAAGTTTTTTAACTAAGGGAACACAATTAAAAAATTGAATTATCCAGTAGATCAAACGCTCTGCCAAGAAGTCCTGTTGACGGAGAGTCCCCAAGAAATCCTTTTCTCTCTCTTCAAGCGGTTCAAAGAACGCGCTGCAATCGTCACAAGTGGGCAACTTTCGGGTATGGTTATGATACACTTAGCCGCCGAAAACCAGTTGCCGTTCCGCGTCTGTACACTTGACACGCTGCGTCTTTTTCCTGAGACATACGACTTCTTTGAGAAGGTGGAAGCGCGCTACGGTATCCAAATTGAACAGATTCAGCCCGATCCACAAGAAGTTCAGGAGATGGTTACGCAGCACGGCGAATACCTGTTTTTCGACAGTAAAGCGAAGCAAGAATACTGTTGTAACATCCGAAAAGTTCGTCCGATGCAACGCCTCCTTGAAACGTTAGATGTCTGGATAACCGGTTTACGTCGTGATCAGTCCGAAGCCAGAAAAGAACTCCGAAAGGCAGAAATTATTTCATCAGCGACACACCCCGTGCTAAAGGTGAGCCCACTGATACATTGGACAACCGATGAAGTGTGGCAATTTGTCCGTGAAAACGAAATTCCTGTGAACCCGCTGCTTGAAGCAGATACCCAAGGTCACTATTATGAATCGCTTGGGTGCGTCATCTGTACAACGCCAATAAAACCCGGAGAACCGAATCGGGCAGGACGGTGGCGTTGGCAAAACGCAGCCCACGCACCAGAAAACGACACTACAGAAGAAAACACTAAAGAGTGTGGATTACACTATTCGATTTAATGGTTATCGGTTATAAGTTATAAGTTAAGAGGATCCTTGGAACAGTTTCGTTCCCTGTGAAGGTTTCCACAGAAAACCTCTTTAACTGTTAACCAAAAGGTTTTTCGCAGAAAAACCGAACTGATAACTTATAACTATAAAAAAGGAGAAAATATATTTTATGGCTGTAATAGTCCGTATTCCAACACCGCTGAGACGCTTGACGCAAAACTTGGCGGAAGTTGAAACAGAAGGTGCCAACATTGAAGGCATTATCGAAAACCTCGAAGCGAACTATCCCGGGATGAAAGAACGCCTTTGCGACGACGGCGGAAACATCCGTCGGTTTGTAAATATCTATCTCAATGACGAAGATATCCGCTTCCTTGACGGGAAAGCAACCGCTGTCGCAGATGGTGCTGAAATCTCAATTATTCCAGCGATTGCCGGTGGATGTAATCAGTCTTAATCGTTATTGCTGTCGGTTATCGACTATAGGAAACCTTGTAGGGACGAGGTGACCTCGCCCCTACGATGGCTGCTATTCAATGTTAACTCTGCAACCCGAAACTCTCAGCCAGATATGTGACCATGCGAAATCGGAGTTTCCCAATGAGTGCTGTGGCATCATCTTAGGAAGCGAAGCACAAGAATTTGTCCGGAAATGTCGGAATATACAGAACGAACTTCACCAAGAAGATCCAGACAAATATCCGAGAGATGCCCGCACAGCTTATGTCATACATCCCGACGATCTCATCGCTGTTCACAAAGAGGCTGATACCCAACAACGGCAGATTAAAGCCTTCTACCATTCACACCCGAACCACGAAGCATACTTCTCCGAAAAAGACAAAGCAGATGCGACGGTATGGGACGAACCTGCTTATCCGGGTACCACATATCTGGTTATCTCAGTTTACGACACTGAGATACGCGCGGTAAAGGCTTTTGCATGGGATGAAACGGCGAAAGATTTTGTTGAAGTCGAGGGAGCGTTTAAAGAAACTTAACACGGCAGGATGATCCCTCCGTACTTCAGATTGTGCTTTAGTTTTATATTGAGGCAAGAACTATGCAACGCTGGCAAGTCTACCTTCAGCAATTTATGCCGGACATGCGCGTTGTTAAATCACCCACTCTTAAGCCCTACGTTGGACTTATCACGTTTTCTGCTGCCTCCCTTGCGATTGCCTTAGGAATAACCCTCAATAAAATCCTCGTTTTTGAATATCACTCAAATTCCGGTGTTGTCGGATGGCTCAGCGTTAACGAGTATCCGAAACAGCAGGAATACTTCTTCTATCTGCTGGCACTGCTCGGTATCCCAACAGTAATATGTTTATACTGGTTCGGTTGGTGCGTGTTTTCACGTTGGTGCGCTGAACGCACTACACAACCGATACAGCGTGTCCTGAAAGCAAACGCATTGGCATCAATTCCGTTGTGGCTCTGTTGGTTACAGGTCTACCACATCGGTCAGAGTATCCTGATAGGCTTACTGCTACCGATAGGTTTATCTGTTCTGCTCAAATTGGTGCTGCTCTACCTGCGGTACTTCCCTACACTGTGGAATTCGGCTGTTTCGGATGACACAGGCGAGGTTAAAAACTTCGCCAGCGAAAAAGAGGGAAACCTCGCCAGCGAAAAAGGGGGGAACCTCGTCAGTGAAACGGATGGCACTTCCGCTCCTGTAAGTTACAGAACCACAAAGATTTGGCGTGGTGGACTTGAATACATTATCCTTCCAGTTTTCATCTATCTCCTTACCTACTCTGCGAGTATTCACGGCAATATAGATTTATTCCACGAAGGGGAGCGGCTCGCGCCTCTCAATGAAATGCTACGCGGCGGAGTACCGTTTCGGGATATCTACATTCAGCACGGACTCTTTCAAAACGCTTACTTGGCATGGGTTGGCAGTCAACTCTTTGAACCAACCCTATTCGGTGTGCGTTTAATGGAGGACATATTGGCTCCGCTCGGTTATGTCGCGCTTTATGTGCTCGGCTTGCAAGTATTCCGAAGCAGATTCTTGGTTGCTTTCTTATGTGTGATTATCGCTTCTGGAACCCAGTTCTGGGTATCTCCACGGCATAGTCTCGGCTTAATTAGTTTCGCCTTCGTAGCGAATTCCCTTATGCACTCCCAAGAAACTCGCACGAACAAGGTCCCTACCTATGTATGGAAACTACTCCTCGCTGGACTCTCCACGAGCTTGGCATTCTGGTATAGCACTGAAGTCGGACTCTACACACTGGGTGCCATCGGATTGTTTCTGGTTATATATGTTTCACGGGGCGGCTTTGGAACAGAGAGCAGAGGAGGGCGAGGTTACAAACCTCGCCAGCAAGTGGTAAGGGTGACAGAATACCTGCGTCCCTTAGTCAGTTATGGTTGCGGGGTGTTGGTAGGTTTTTTTTCGGTAGGCATCTACTTCTTGTCCCACGGTGCATTGGACGATGTCATTTGGAATTCCTATATCCAGTGTCGTTATCAACTCGCAACATGGGGACTCGCCTTCCCGTCTCTATCGAAAACGCTTGCGCTATTGTCAACAGATGGATGGCACGCTTTCATCTTCAGCGAAGGGTTTCGATGGTATCTGCCGATCTGTATCTTTCTGATTGTCGCAGCCTACTTGACCTACCGAGGACTATCCAGCACGCATTCAGCCAACACGATGAAACTTCTTCTCTTACTCCTCGGTGGCATCGCATTCTTCCGTACGGCACTGGGACGTTCAGATGGTGGTCACTTGATTTACGGCGCGACCTTCTTATGGCTGCTCTGTCTGTTTCCACTGGAAGGTGGTATTTTTTCGATGTTTCGTGCTTTAAAAGGCGAGAGACGTTGGCAGCATGCCCTGAAAACGGCATGGGTGCTAATTCCGATAGCGATATTCTGTTGGTACGTTGGGGAAGCACATCAACCTTTGGCGGGTTTCAATGGGAAATGGCAACGCTTGCGTCAGAATCCGTTCAAGCAAAGCACCGGAACGCAGGAATTAGTGCGCGCGGGAAGGGTAGACATTCCAGATGACCAAGTTGAACAGATTCAAAAGGTCGTCGCCTATATTAAGGAAAACACGGCAGAGAACGAAAAGATTTTCGATTTTACGAGTCAGGGTGCTTACTATTTTTTCGCGAATCGACTGGGTGTCTCCCGATTCCATCAGGTCTCGTACGCATCAACACCAGCAATGCAGCAAGAGGTTATTGATGCTCTTGAGGAAGACAAAACGCGTTTGGTGATCTTTAAAACAGGGGGATGGTTCGATGCCGTTGACGGTATTCGCGTGGAGGAACGGCATCCGTTAATTGCGGAATACCTGCAGGAAAATTACGAACCCGCGGTGAATATAAATAGTACGGAGATCCTGCTTAGAAAATAGTAGTCTGAACCCAGATACTTATGATTTTAAGATTTACCATGATTACAAGAACATCTAATCCCTGTAAATCTGGTAATCTCATCAATCACAGTTCAGACCTCTTTAACTGACAACTGATAACTGGTAACTGACAACTATTTCTGCTGTTCGACAAAGATTCGGTAGATGTCCTCAAAGAGTCTGACATCGGTGAGTGTATCTTCGGCTGAAGAACGGAAGGGTTCATCGTTACGGAGGTTTGCGACAAAGTATTCCGCTTCCCTGTGATATGCCCACGTCCAACTCGGTCTTGGAATCGGGCGCGTGATCTCCTGTTCCTCCCCGGCGCGGTAGATTTCAACCTCGGCAGGCGTGTTTTTCAAGAGCAACGGCGGTGCCCACGTATGAACCCAGCCATTCTCAAAATAGATTTGGCTATGCTCATCCCAGCGGTAGTGTGAAACATGCCCGGTCTCCAGCGCTACACGAACGCCGTCCATATCAAAGATAACAACACCGGAATACCCGTTTGCGTCCAAATCAACAGCTTTGACAGTGACTTTATCACCAGCATCGAGGAACCAACGCATCAGATTGATATTGTGCGTATACTGCTGGAGGTATCCCAAATAGGAACCGCGCCACTGCTCCGGTATCCATTCTGGCGTTTTAGCAGGTGCACCCGGTTTTGCCTCTGTTGTCCCGTCCATGTGGGTATCAAGATTGCACACCCAATCCCCACCGAAGCCGTGATTTCTGGCGTAAGTCAAGCGTCCGAGTTCACCGGTTTCTCGGAACTGTGAGACCCGTGACTTGACAATCTCGTTTCCGGCATCGTAGCGTTTCATATAGCCGACCATCAATTTCTTCCCAGACTTCTGCGATGCCGCCACAATCGCCTCGGCTTGTTCAGTGGAAACCGCCATCGGTTTTTCCATGAAGACATGCTTGCCTGCTAAAAGGAGATCCTTCGCGATCTCGCCTTGTAATGCGAAGTCGGCGGAGACAGCGACCGCCTCGATATCGGCGTTTTGTGCAAGTTCTTCATGGTCCCGATAAAGGTGCGGGATACCGAAACGACTTTGGACTTTCCTACCGAGCTCAGAGCGTACTTCTGCGAGTCCGATGAGTTCACAGTCAGGAATGCTTGTAAAATTGGGGATATGGACCTTCTGTGCCATGAATCCACAGCCGATATAACCGAGTCGAACTTTCTCCATGTTTTTAATTTTCCTTGCGGTTCGGTTAGGTGAGTTGAGTCAAAAACGTTCCTCTCCGTATTCCCAGTGTACCCCCCCCATCCCAGTAACGGGTGGGGACCCCGGTCGCGCTTACTAATTCCGTCCCAAAACTGACAACTGACGACCGATAACCGATAACCACTAAGACACGTCGCGCGATTCTATCTGCTCAACTGCCGTTTTCGCCCCTTCCCGTACGAGTGCGGAAGCATCGTTTCGGGCAAGCTGCTTGAGTTTGTCAAGGCTAAGACTCGCCTCCAATTTACCGAGAGCAACGGCAACGAAGTAGCGGACATCCGCATCCTCGTCGTCCAACGCTTCGAGCAAGGCATTTGTGTCCATCATAGTGGCGAGGTGCCGGTCGGCATCACCAATATTAATCAACGCTTGCGCCGCGATTCGCCGAGAATGAAGGTCTCCATGACGGAGAGAGACGATCAATTCGTCATTGTCTTTCGGAATAACTGCAAGGTTATCCCAGTCACAATCCAAGCAAAACCAAGAATTACCCTCCAACTGTCGGAGGTTCGCATTTCCACAGGCGGGGCATCCCTCAAATACCTGTTGCTGACTCATGTTCATTGTCCACGGTTACGGCACATATCTTGGTGTGCCTACTCCTTTAAGTGCCAGTTTAGTCGATTGTAGGATTGGTTTCCATTTCCGGTAGTTCGCGCCAGATTTCAGGACCTTCTGGTTTGAAGTTAATGGTAGCGATAAACTGCATGCCGTGATAGAAGTTGATTTTGAATTTGCCGCCCCCGAAATTCTCTCTGAGATACGCCAATGGAGTTTCAATCAAGGGACCCATTTCGTCGGCATGATAGAACGCGAGCGGTTTAAATCGCACCGTATTGCCGACCGGTTCCTGCACGAGGAGCTGTGCCGATGTCGCAGGGAAGAGTACTTGAAATGCTTCCCAAAGGTCAGCAACGGTGGGATTTGCGTTCCCGATTCGTTTTTTGAAGTCGTTCTCAAGATATTCCGAGAACGTGTTGAAAACCCAGTCCATGATTTAGCCATCGGTTATCGGTTATCGGTTGTCGGTAGGATATGCAGCAGTTACAATAGTTTTGCACACCACAAACTGCTCTTAACCGATAACTGACAACTGACAACTGACAACCATTCCTCTGATAACTGATAACTATTACATTGGAGCCTTCAAGAAGTCCTTCCAATCAAAATTGGGCAGAGGAAACTCCTCTGTGGCTTTGCATTGTCAAAAAGTTGCTGCTTTCTCGAAGAACTCAATATCTACACGTTCAACACCGGCTTGCCGAGCATTCTCAGCGACGCGCTGCACAACCATCTCACGAACAAACGGAATTGGTATCCGCTTGACCCGATGCTTGACTTCCTCGGTACAAGGCACCGCAGTGTTATCAAGATAGGGACCGTCCTGAAGGGCACCCTCATCAGGATGATCGCACGTCTCTGGCACTAACTGCTGTAAACGCATTGAGACGTAATCGGTTACCCACTGCTTAAGTCCCTCTGCCTTTTCGGTATCAACTTGACCGACATCAGAACGTTGTCCCAACTTCTCGTTGATACTGACGAGTAGATTTTCCACACGTGTCAAGCGTTCTTCTACATCCGTAAGCCGTTCGTTTGCGTTATTTTGTTCGCTCATTTCTTCTCCTTTTTTAATTTAACCTGAGTTCCGTAATAAAAATGCAAATATATCCTTAGAGATAGCGAAACCCAACAACCCAACTAATCCTGAAAATCCTAAAATCCTACGAATCCTGATTCAGACAACTGAAAACCGCCGGAAACCGATAGCCATTTCCTAAACGACCCAATATTTCCAAAGATCCTCTGGAATTTCGTATTTAATCTCTTCCCGTTTTTTATGGGAATAGCGTGCAAAGATACCAAAACGAGGAATGTCTCTTATATTTCCTGAGCCGGTATGGCAGAGAAACGCATGCCACAAGACGACATCACCCGCAGCACCTACAAACTCACGAGGTCCATCCGGCGATAAATCTGAAAGTACATGCCATCCCCAATCCTCGATATCGTAGAAACTACCATCAATTTGCTCAGGATATTGAAGGAAGTATTTGTGTGTTGAATAATGGCTTCGGGGCCAAAAAACAAACGCACCACCGCCGGGTTTGACATCATAGAGATAGGTCGTCGCACCGAGCATAAACGGACTCCAGCCACCGGGACCGTAGGCATCAATGTGTCCGCTACCGGGCATCGACCACTCTTCCTCTGGATTGGGCCACTTGACAAGCGGTGAACCGCCACCACCGGTAAATTGCCCGCCGCCGAGTTGCTCGGTAATCTCTTGCATCGCAGGCAACTGCCCAAACAGCGGTGAGAAACTGAAGTTCTGGACCACATAGTCATTGGGCCATGTCTCCGGTGTTTTTAAGCTGGAATCAAAATGTTTCCAGATCTGTTCTCGCCATTCGTCAATTATCTCGGAGTCAATAAAATTTTCAAGGATAAGGTATCCATGTTCCTGAAAAAATGCAATCTGTTCTGTTGTAAGCATCTAAGTTCCCTCTATCGGTAAAGGGCTGATAACCGTTTTTTAAATTGCCCAATATTTCCAAAGATCCTCTGGAATCTCGTATTTGAACTCTTCCTGTTGTTTGTGGGCATAGCGCGCAAAGAGACCAAAACGCGGAACACTTCTTATATTTTCTGATCCGGTATGGCAAAGAAACGCATGCCACAACACAACATCACCCGCAGCACCTATAAACTCACGAGGTCCCTCTGGCGATAAATCCGAAAGCACATCCCAGTTCCAACCTTCGATATCGTAGAAACTGCCATCAATCTGCTCTGGATATTGGAGAAAGTATTTATGCGTTGAATAGTGGCTTCGGGGCCAAAAGATGAAAGCACCACCCTTGGGTTCAGCATCATAGAGATAGGTTGTTGCCCCTACCATAAAGGGACTCCAACCAGCAACAGCACCATACGCGTCGATGTGTCCATCCTTGGGCATTGACCACGCTTCTCCAGGCTTGGGCCATTTGATAATTGGTGAGCCGCCACCGCCTGTAAAAAATTGTCCGCCACCAAGCTGCTCAGTAACCTCTTGCATCACAGGTAGATGCCCAAATAATGGTGAGAAGGTGAAGCCTTGAATTTCATAGTCGTTGGGCCACGTCTCTGGCGTTTCAAAGCTGGAACCAAAATGTTCCCAGACTTGGGCGCGCCATTCATCAACTATTTCAGGATCGATTAAATTCTTAAGAATAAGGTATCCGTGTTCCTGAAAAAATGCTATCTGTTCCGTTGTGAGCATACAAGTTCCTTTTAAAACTGTTAAGACACAGCGACATGTGTCTACTCCTGTGACGGCACAACGGAGTGTGCCTACTACTTTGCATTAGCGTTTCGGTCGGAAAGATGGGATGCCGGTTTTGTCAAATCGTTTTTTGACGGCTTGCATCAACTCAGGCGTAACCTCACGATAACCGTGTTCACGTGCATATTTCTCAACGCTTTTGATGACCATGCCACGCGCAAATGACGGCACGCGCTTCAACCGCTTTTCTGCTGCCTTGCTCCACTGCAAATCATAATCGGTTTCGGTTGCAAAAGCAATCTTTTTCTCTATTTGAACAGGAGGTGCGTTGTGTTGTCCGGGCTGATACTCACACGACGCATCTTCAGCGAGGTAGTTATTGGTAGTCGCATAGGCTCGCGCACGGCAACCGCCGCACACCTCTTTGAATTCACAAACCCCGCACTTTCCTTCAAGCAGATCTCGATTTCGTAAGTCCTGAAAGGTTTCCGATTCATTCCAGAGTTTGACAAAACTCTCCTCCTTGAGGTTACCGACGCTAACAGGTAGATAGGGACAAGGCGTCAGTTCACCTTCAGGTGTGATACGGCAGTAGTAGATACCACACGGACAGGTCCCACTCGGATATCCCTGAAGGAAAGCAGAGTCGGATTGCTGTTCATAGATAACACGTTTATAATGCGGTGCGCATTTCGCTGCGATGAGCATCTTCCCAGCATAAGCTGCTTGCAACTCGAAAAACGTTTCAAACGCCTTTTCATACTGCTCAGGCGTAATGTCCATTACTGTCTTACCCCTTCCCGTCCGGACAAGAAAATAGAGATTTAGCACCTTCGCACCGAGTTGATACGCGAATTCTACAATCTTCGGAATTTCGTCGTAATTCCACTGTGTCACGGAGGTTTGAACGAGGAAATCGAGTTGGGCACGTTTGAGTGCCTCTACACCGTTCATCGTTGCTTTCCACGCGCCTTCCATACCCCGAAACCGATCATGGTTTGTGGGTTGAACAGAGTCGAGACTGATGCCCGCACCGGTAACACCGTGCTGTTGCATTTTCTCAACGACGCTATCGTTCAACAGCACACCGTTCGTGCCCATGACAACAAGAAACCCGGTATCGGAGGCATACTTTGATATCTCCAAGATATCCGGGCGTAATAAGGGTTCCCCACCGGTGAGAATAAGGAGGATGTGTGGATTGATTTCGGCGATTTCATCGATGACGCGAAAACATTGTGATTGGCTTAGTTCCGCATCCCTGGAATATTCCTGTGAACCTTGAATATCGGACACTTGAAAGGTTCCATCCGCTAATTCGTTTGTGTCAACAAAGCCTGCGGGGAGATAACAGTGTGTGCATTTCAGATTACATAATCGGGTGATATTCCACGAAACTGCCTGAACTTTGGTATTTTGCATCTTTTTGAAAGTATTTTCGCTCTGCACCTGTCTATAGCGGGACAGATGGAATGGTATCCGTCTCAAGTGTTTTAGCGACCGTCAAGTCAGCATCGGCTTTTTCCGTCTCTTTAAGGTGTCGCCAGGCTTCGCCGCGGCTGCGATAGGCTTCAGCATGCTCAGGATCGCGTTGGATGACCTGGTTATAGTCAGCGATGGCTTTGGCATACTCAGCATTTTTAGCGTAAGCTACACCTCGTCTGTAATAAACTTTAGGGTACTCTGGCTTGAGTTCTATCGCCGTGTTATAGTCAGCAATGGCTTTGGCATGCTCACCGATGTAACTATAGGCGTTACCACGCCTGATGTAGTCCTCAACTATTTTCGGATTGAGTCTCAAGCTTGCTGTATAAAGCTTAATGTTTTCTTCCGCTTCTTCTCGGTTCTCGATCCGGTCAAGCGGATAACCGCCGTTCAGTTCTTGACATTGCCGTAGAAAGTTCATCGACCCAGCAACTCCAAGTGTTTTGGTAAGGACGCGCGCCCCAATTTCATAGATTTCGAGGTCTGTCATTTTCTGGATTTCGCTCTGGCTCGCTGCGAATCGATGGGCGCGGGCGCGTTCTTCAGCTTCCCTGGTGGACTCACGTTCGTGGATGTGTTTGGCGATGGTGTCAATATCTGGAAGATTCGCTAACAATTGGTGACGATCAACAGAGTAATCACCTGTACCCGGTTGGCATTGCCGGATAAACCACTGCGTTTTGGCAGTACCAAGTTTATTTATCAGGGCTTTCATCCCAAGTTCATAAATTTCACTATCGGTCATTTCCAATATGTTCATTTTCGCCTCGCCTCTGGAACCATACGTAAGGATTTTCAACTTGGACGTAAAGGTTTGAACTATTGCGTTTCGCCGTTCTAAGGAGCCTATCATCCGTTGTTAGAAAAATATTCGCGTCGCCGCTTTCCGCACAAGCGATATGCAGCGCATCCAATTCTTTAAACCCCAATACCTCTAACTGCTTACCTCTTGAGATTTCCGGCATTCCAACGGAAACAGTTTCGTTCACATCAGTTAGTCGATCCTTAATTTGGAAACGGTGCCCCAGGTTTGGGTTTTGCTCAACTTCTTCCTCTAAAGCATGGCTGGAAATCCAGTACCAAGAACCGGCGCGGATATGATCAAGGATTCGGCTAATAGCTTCGGATTCTTGACGAACCCGAGGGTGCGTTTGGACATCAAAAAGTCGGCTCAAGCAACAAGTATCGAAATAAATCGTCCAGATTTGCGAATCAGTTTGCACACGTGTCCGCCTACGCTGTTTTGTGATTTTGTATATTGCCTACAAAGGGATGCGGTTGAAACCTCATCCATAGAACAAGACTATAGTAGCAGTGCAAGTGCGAAAACGATTACGCCTGCTATCAACATCAAGCCTCTCCACACATTGATATACGGGCTTGGGTTGCGATATGTTTTGTCGTCAGGCGGGATTACCTCAAGGTGTCGTCGATAGAGTGAACTGTACAGTCCCCAAAAGAGTGTCATTACACCAAACGCCGCAAGTTTTGCGACGAACGTTAGCATATAGGCTTTGAAATCGTAATTTTCGTTCTGCGCCGCGAAAAACCCGTTATTCCATGCAACAATAAAGAATACCATCGCACCCGTTATCAGGAGTATATGAATCATCAATCGTATCCAGGTGCGAAAACGGTTGTGAACCGCCAAAAGGCTTTGCGGTGGCAAACTTTGCTGCAGGATTGGCATCGCGATGAATGTAGAAAAGATTACGCCTCCGAACCAGACTATTGCCGCTATTAGGTGGACGCTTCGGATGAAAAGTTCTACGCTTTCCCGCATTCTTCTTTAGAATTCCATTTTTCATAAATGATAACACATTCCACATTCAAAGTCAAATTTGATTTGGGATAAAAGTAAACAGCAGCTTTTTAGAAATTCCTCCTTAATTCTCGGCGCGGAGCGCATCAATAGGTGAAAGTCGTGCTGCTCGCATCGCAGGGTAGACTCCGAAACAAACGCCCATGAAAATCGAAAAAAGAACGGAAGTTAGCATCCAAGGTAAAGAAAGGACGACGGGCCACTCTGGCACAATCGGTACAATGCGTACAGCAACCCTCGCCATGCCATGCGCTGCTAACCAGCCCCCTACAATGCCGAATACCCCACCGCAGAGACAGAGACAGATGGATTCGGTCAGAAATTGCCAGAAAATATCAATCCGTCTTGCTCCAACGGATTTCCGCAAACCTATTTCCTGCGTCTTTTCGCCGACAGAAACGAGACAGATATTCATAATGCCGATACCACTGACAAACAACGAGAAACCTGCAACGCCACCTAACGCAATTTTCATCACCTTTTCAAGGTGTTCAAGTTGTTCGACAGTTCGTTTGGGCCTCCAATAACTCGTAAAATTATCGATACCCCTATGTCTTTGCCTAATCACCTTCCGGGCGGATTTAACTACATCGTAAGCCTCTGCATCTTTTTGAAAAAATATATTAATCCTTTCAACATAGCGGATGCCTGTAATACGTTGTTGATACGTTGTTATTGGAACGCATATCAGATCATCTAAACTCCCCCAGGTAACACTGAGATTTCTCCCTTTCGGTGCCATGGTACCGACAACGCGCATCCGAACGGGGGCTTGCCGCCAATGATTCCGAATTTTTACCTCTTGACCGATTGCGGAGGTATTTCCGAACAATTCTACCGCAACGTTAGCACCTAAGACGCAGACCTGCGTGGCGTTGTTGATATCGTTCTCGGAGAGAAATCTACCTTCTTGCAAATCATACCGCATAAGTTGTGCATAGTCAGATGTTACACCCTCTAGCGAGGCAGATCTGAATGCTCCACCTTGGAGGCTGGTGACAAGTATTCCATATCTTCGATTCCGGGGAAGGACACCTGTGACCTCCGGGCATTCTGCCTCAATTGCATAAGCGTCGCCCAAAGTATATCGCTCCGTTGTTGGATATCGCCGACCGCGTCTCCTCACGGATTGGCGTGTCCAGAGTTGCACTTGGTTGGCTCCCCCGAGTTTTTCAATGTCATCGGTAATGATTTGTTTCGCGCCATCGCCGATAGCCATCATGCACAGCACACTAGCAATCCCAATGGAAATGCCGAGAATGGATAACCCTGCACGGAGCCTATTTTCCTGGATATGCCGTATACCGGCAGCAATTGCACCAGAGAATTTCATGCCACACCCAAATCAACTTGAACGGATTAAGAGTCTATCCCCGCTTTCATATCCGAGAGCAGGAACGAGTACTGCTGCCGCAATCCATCTCCCCCCACACTCACAGCACTCAAGATTATCACCTAAGTACGTACAATTTGGATTTTCTCCATCACCATCGCAGCACTCGCTGCTTGAGAAGAGGGCAGTATCTGTTTCGCCGTCCCAGCGTTCTTGTCATCCATTTGAGTGAATTTACGTTGGATCGCGATTAACGCAAAACATAGGAATCAAATTTGTTGATATTATACAGAAAAAAGAAATATCCACCAAATTACATAAATTCAAAAAACTGCATCACGTTTTCAGATTGACAAAAATCAATGCGATCATTGCCAGGAATGCGCCGATAAGGGAGGTTCGGCTCAGTCGCTCATGGAGGAATACCATGCCGACGAACATGGTGAACAACACGCCACCGGAACTTGACATCGGGAAGGCAATCAAGGCACTCACCTGATCCAACGCGATGAGGAGCGCCCAACTCCCACCGACATTACAGACACCTATCAGTACGCCGTAGAAGACTTCCCACCAATTCGGCCATGTTCTCTGATAGAGGCATATCCCCAAATAGATAACCGTGGCGACACCGAACAGCAGACTCATATAGAGCGACTTTTCATCAATAGGACACATTTCGTTGAAGGCTTTCATGGTGAGTCGGGAGATGCCGGTAACCAGCAGAATTGTAATAGCAATAGCGAACCCCAACCCTTGAGGCACTTCCGGCTTGTCAGGTGTGAATGCATACGTCGGCTCTTTTTCCCGCTGGCTAAGGAGTGGAATCGCTACGAAGGTTAAGAGAAGTCCTATGGTTTGCCACAGGTTTGGAATCTCTTGCCAGAATATCATCGCCACCAGAATCGGTAATACGATTGACAGCCTGACGAGCGCAGCCGTGACGACTATCCCGCTGAGCTGGATACCGATAGTGAACAACTCAAATCCGAGCGCGTATGTCACGCCGTTTGATATACCTAACGCGAAGGTCAGCTTTGAGAATTCAAAATCTTGCTCCTGTGACAGAACCCAGATACTGATGAAAAACGCGCTGAGATAGTTGATAAAGCCGATAGGGTTTAAGCGTTGTTGGTTATTTTTGGCGTGTTTGAGGAAAAGCCCGAAGCCGGAAAGCAGGACGATATTGAGGGCGAGAAAAAGCATAGGCTTTAAAAATTGGAAGGTTGGAAGGTTGAAAGATTGGAAAGTCGGAAGATTGGAAGATTGGAAGTTGGAACCCTTTTCCATCCCTCCACCCTTCCAGCCTTCCATCCGAGATGCTTCCTCCCTTCCATTCTTCCAGCCAAGTCCTTCTATTCCTCCATCGGCAGCGCGACTTTAGTTTTCTCTTTCGCAGATTGATAGGTTGCTAAAACGACCTCTACGGCGTGTTTTCCACCCCTACCATCGATCATAGGGGTTCTATCTTCTCGGACACAATCAACAAAATGGGTTAGCTCACCGACGACACCGTGCGGTCCCTCGCGATCTGGAACAATTTCCTCCCAGTCGCCACCGCGTTTTTTGAGATAGACGAGATCGGCTGACATATTTAAACGGAGTGACCCCTCGGTTCCGTCAATAATCGTATCGTTGGTGCCGCGTGCCCCGAGGAAACCACCCCACCGCAAAATACCGACCGCGCCCGAATCGTAACGGATGAGAGATATAGTATAATCCTCCCAATCGTCATGCCCGGAAAAGCTGCCGACCTCGGCGGCGACAGTCAGAGCCGTGCCACCGAACCAGTTAATCAGATCGGATTTGTGGATACCGTTTTCCAAGAGTCCACCGACGGTGCCGTACCAACTATCGGGACGGCCGCGCGGGGCGTTATAGGGACCCGAGTAGTCGGTTTCGATGTAGGTGATGTCCCCGATGTCACCATTATCCACCATCTGTCTACCGAGTTCATGGACAGGATAGAAGCGTAATACCTGTCCTACCATCAGATGCGTTCCCGCCTTATCCGATGCCTCAATCATCGTATCTGCTTCGGCAAGCGTCAAGGAGAGCGGTTTTTCACAGAACGCATGCACACCCGCCGCTGCGGCATCAACGACGACTTGTGTATGTGCCACAGGCGGTGTCGCCACGACGACAGCGTCCACAACAGCAAACAATTCCTGATAATCTTGGAAGGCGCGGATCTTATGCTGTTCAGCAACGGCTTGCGCTGCGTCCAAACGAAGGTCAGCCACACCTACAAACTCACAATTTTCAACGTTAGGGAGCGCGTTGCAATGGCCATTTCCCATGCCACCGACTCCAACTACACCTATACGAACCATTTTCAACCTCCTCTATTCCCCTAAAGAATCCGAGAACTGATATGTGCCATCCCGATTTATTGAGATCGTCGGCAATTTCTGGTACTGTTCAAACCAATTATATCCGATTCTCAGATTTTTCCAAAAGTTTATCAGAGTCTCATCATTTGGAAAAGTGTTTTGTAAGCGGGACATTGCACGATCATCTAATTTTGTTGGAAAAATATGCACCGGGATTTTTGCGTGTCCATTTGATTTCGTTTGAACTGCTAACCAATAGACCTCCTTAATATATTCATCAGTGATTGGAACACAGCCGACCGTGACACATCCGCCGTGTATAAATATATCACCCCCGAGTTCGCCTTTTCTACCCAAAATCTTATCCGCTTGGTTTGGATAATTAATCCCAAGTGATAGGTAAAAGTTGCTTTCGGGGTTAAACCTATCAATATAATAAAAGCCTTCCGGAATTTGCAAGTCGCCCTCGCGTCTTTTGGGCCCCAAATTTCCTGATGTGCGGCAGATACGGTAGGACTTCACAGGTTTGAAAACCGCCTCGGATGTTGAAAACGCCCAGACCTCCAAGACCTTTTCCTCTTTGAAGACTCGGATAAAGAGCTTCTGTGGCGGATAGGGGATACCCTGGTTTGCAAACAGACTGCGAAACTGGTTGTCTTTTTCTTCAAACGCTGTCCGGACGCGAGGGTATCTTTGCTGTTTGTCTTTGAAGCTTTGTGGCTCTGTTAGTTGGCAAGCAAAGGTCATCATAAAACTGAGGGAGATGATGAGGTGTAGTTTCATAACCTTACAAGTTTTTTTATCGATGGCACAAGGACTGCGCCTACTGCTTTTCTCGGTGTTTTACGAGTCCGATTATAATTGAAACCGCTATGACGATCCCGAACCCCCAAAACAGTGCCTTGATACTTCCAGTCACGCGATCACCGAGGTAGGAATAAAGTAGCGTCGCTGGCAATTGTCCAATTCCGGTGGCAATGCCAAACCATAAAAACCGCATGCCAGTGAGTCCCGCACCGTAACTGATAGCGTCAAAAGAGATGACTGGAACCAACCGTGCGATGAGGACTGCATGTTTGCCGTATCGTTGAAAAAACTGGTCAGATGTGTTGACGGCAGATTCACTTAATAATCTAACAATGACAGGGCGCCCGAGGAGGCGCGCGATAAAAAAACAGAGGGTAGCCCCCAGCATCGCACTGCTCCAGGACAACGCTGCGCCCCACCAAACACCAAACAGCAATCCGTTTGCAAAGGTGATCAGGAATGCTGGCAAAGGAGCAATCACACTCTGAAAAATCATCAGGACTGCTGACACAACAGGCGCAAGTGCTCCATAACTCGCGATGTACGCCCGTGCTGTTTCGAGACTGTGAAAAGCAGCGGTGAGTTCAAGAAGATAATCCCAAACCTGTTTGTGGTAGACCCCGAGAAGTACTAAACCAACCAGTATCACAGGCAAAAACACAAGGAAACGCTTTTTATGGACGGAAACCGAACGGAGTCTGCCTATGACTTTACACATCTTTTGCCTGCTGTATCAATGCCTGATTCATCTTGTCCCGAAGTGCTTGCACCTTCTCATCTGTCCAATCGTAGAAACCCTCCTTAGACTTCACACCGAACTTGCCTGATTCAACCATTTGTCGGAGAAGCGGATTGATGTCAGCCGAACTATTGAGGTCCTTATAGAGCTCTTCAAAGGCGGCAAGCACGAGGTCCCAACCTGCGAGTTCAAAAACCTCAAAGGGACCGGCGACACTGAGTCTTCGTCCGAAACTATTCCGTACGACGAGGTCCACAGTTTCTGCGCTGGCAATGCCTCGCTCTACAATAGAGAACGCTTCACGAATCAGGGCGGCTTGCAACCGCGGGCCGACAAAACCGAGCGCCTCTTTCTCAATAATTGCCGGGGTTTTACCGATAGCCGTTAGGAGTTCAAACGTCACAGCAACTGTTTCATCAGAGGTATCGGGACTGCGAATCAGTTCAACCAATGGAATCAGATAGGGTGGATTAAAATAGTGGGTATTGAGTATCTTATCCTTGCGTTTCGCGTTTACGCCGATTTGGCTCGGCATTAATGCTGTTGTATTGCTTGCCAGAATCGTGTGGGGCGGGCATATCGCATCTAATTCTTCAAATATCTGCTGCTTGAGTGGCAGATTCTCAGTGACGGCTTCAATAACAAAGTCGGCATTTTCGGCGACTGTTGCGAGTTCGGTGGCAGTCTGAATCCGCTGCAGCGTTGAAGGGATACTCCCCTTTTCAATAACGGCATTTTCTGCAAGCACATCGAGATTTTTCTCTATTTGCGTGCGTGCCGTTTGAAGTTGTTCGTCGGTGACATCATGCAAACGCACGTGATAGCCTGCACTTGCGAACTCTTGCGCGATGCCGTGTCCCATCAAGCCCGCGCCGATGACTGCGATGTGGGAAATGTTATGAATTGTCACTTTTTCTCCTTTCACCG
This sequence comes from Candidatus Poribacteria bacterium, assembly GCA_026702755.1. NCBI lineage: Bacteria > Candidatus Poribacteria > Candidatus Poribacteria bacterium. The sequence goes on from JAPPBX010000031.1 coordinate 83,918, forward strand.
GCAATAACGATCGTAAATTCGCCCCGCGGTGTGGTACTCTGAAATTTTTCCAATGCAGCACTGACCTGTCCGCGGAAGATCTCCTCAAACTGTTTCGTCAACTCGCGCGTGACAACGATGTCGCGTTCACCCATCACTTCAAGAACATCTTCAAGGAAACGACAGAGTCGATGCGGGGACTCAAAAAGAATTAACGTTCGTCCTTCAGCAGCGAGGGCACTCAATTGACGTTTTCTTTTCCCTGATTTTGGAGAGAGAAAACCTTCAAAGGTAAAGTTGTGTAAGGGCAGCCCAGAGATGGATGCTGCGGCGATGGCTGCTGATGCACCGGGAATGGGAACGATTGGGATTTCTGCGGCGATGCATGCGCGTAGGAGCGGATACCCCGGATCGGAAATAATAGGCGTACCAGCATCTGAAACAAGGGCAATTGCTTCGCCTGTTTGCAAGCGTGCAATCAGTTTATCAGATTTTGATTGCTCGTTACCTTCAAAGTAGCTTGTCAGTGGTGTTTGAATATCATAATGCGTTAGCAGGCGACGTGTCTGACGCGTATCCTCAGCAGCGATGAGGTCTACCTCTTCAAGGATGCGTAGCGCACGCAAGGTAATATCCTCTAAATTCCCGATCGGTGTACTCACGAGGTAAAGTGTGCCGGGTGGCGTGTTCATTTTATTAGTTATCAGTTATCGGTTATCAGTTGTCGGTTAAAGAGGTTCTGACTCATACTAAGTATTTCTTTTTAACCGACGACTGACAATTACTGACTACCACTCCCCTTGCTATATTGGGCGTTCCATGCTAAATTAACGACAATGAAAACGACCTACGCTATCATAAGTCTTCTGTGGTTGATAACGCCAGTATGTGCCAAGACGGAACTCCCATTTGAATCGACACGCCCGCTCTACGTTGGGGCACGGGCTTTAGGTATGGGCAATGCCTTCACCGCTGTCGCCGACGATGCCAGTGCAGGTTTTTGGAACCCTGCCGGACTAATTCAGTGGCAAGGTGTGAAACTCTTCGCGGTCAATAAGTTTCATGACCGAAGTGAGTACCGATTTGACCCAAAAGGGATCGGCTATAGTTACCGCGGCTATAGCCTTTTTTGGGGAAACAAAATCGCGATCGGTGTTGACAGTGGCGTTCCTGATTTCAACTATTATGGGATCGCTCGCCAACTCGGTCCGTATGCTGCAGCCGGATTGAGTCTTAAGTTCAAGCGAAGACACCCTTCCAATGTCTATCAATTTTTCGGCTACGAGACGACGTACGATCTCGGAGTCCTTTTCAAACCACACCCAGATTTCAAATTTGGGTGTCTCGCTCAGAATCTGGAGGGCTTTGGTATTCAATGGCTGACGCTCGGTATCGCCTATCGTTACGCGGAACACTGGTTGAAAAGCGCGCCTTGCGAATTTTCAGTCGATGTCGCTGTCCCCACAGCAGGCGAAACACCTGAATTATACATCGGTGCGGAGTGGCATCCCCTCCAAGTACTCCACATCCGTCTCGGTAGTTCAAACGGTGTCTTGACAACCGGAATAGGCATTGCGTGGAAAGGGGTTGGTATCAACTACGCCCGAATTTTTGAGAAGCCCTCCACATCGGATTTTATTGGGATAACCATCAGTCTTTAGTAGTCAGTTATCAGTTAAGATGTGCTACACCCAAGTCCAGGTCTCTTTTAACTGACAACCGATAACTGACAACTGAAAACTATTTATCACCTGTCTCTTTCCAGTCCAATACCTCTTGACTCCATTCAAATTGTTGCAATGGACCAAATTTGAGATTGACCGTTAAACTTTTCGGTGTCGGCGAACTGTCGAATAGATTGAAATCACGAACGACAACATAAGTGTGCTGTCCATCGGTAATCGTCTTGCACGCCTCAATGAAGTCGTCTAAGTTACGGATCTGTTTTCCGTTTATATCAAGGATAACGACCTTAGAGTTCCCATTCCGCTCCTGCAAACCGACCCGCGAGAAACTACTACCAGCAACGGCATGGGGTAAATAAACACCGTCGGCTTCCAAAAAAAGTATGCGACGCAGCTGCGGTGTAATATCGTGAAAGATCGCGCCACCAAACCTGACAAAACGACTGACCTTTTTTGCCTCCAAATCTTCCACAGGGACATCAATGCTCAGATTTTCCCCATTCCGATAGAGGTCTAAATTGACGCTTTTTCCAACGTTCTGATTCAGGACAGCATCGAAGGTATAGAGATCGTCCTTGATAAGTTCACCATTGATACGATAGATAATATCAGATGCGCGAAGGTCGGCTTCACCGGTCGTCCGCGGGACAATGGATTCAATTTGGATGACCTTGGGTGTCCCGGCTTTGGAGGGACCAATCTCTTTTCGCAGAGCGGCGGGAAAATTAAAATGTTTGATGGCTTCACCAATAGAGACGAGTTCCAGATCCACACCGATTTCGCCGCGTTGGATTGACATTTTGTTCCGAATCAATTCAAGCGCATCGTAGAGATAGTCGATTGGCAGTTCAAAACTGGAGGTATCCGTGCCGCGCGCATGAATAGCGATAACTTTGCCTTCGGTATTCCAGACGGGGCTTCCACTTGAGCCACCCGTCCGGTCAAACGTGGTGTGAATGTAACTGGAATGCCGGTCCCCTTTGTTAACATTGAGGTTCGTAATTCTTCCGAATTTGATGGTATATTCCTCTTTCTCGTTGTTCCCAATGAGTAAAAGTTCATCACCAAGAGAGAGGGAATCCCATTCGCCGAGTTCAACCGCCTTGAGTTCAAAATCGACCTCGGCAGGATCAATTTGATAAAACCCGAAGTCGTGTGTCGGATCGTAGTAGAGAATGCGCGCTTCCGTAAAACTACCGTCGTGAAAGTTAATTTTGACGTAAGAAGGGCTGCTGCCGGTGACATGGCGGTTCGTGGCGATAATACCGTGCTCCGCATCCACAACAAAACCGGTGGCAAAATTTGTGCCCTTCACTTCCGTTTCAAAGACGACCTCTGAGGAGGTTTCGACATTTACCACCATCGGTTTGTAGGCGGCAACCTGTTCTGTCCAATCGTGTTGGGCATTGGCGTTTATAACCAGCGTAAAGAGCAGGAACATCGCCAAAATTGCACTGCTTGTGTAGTTTCTAACCACACTTCTAAAAATTTGTTTCATGATCATCCTTTTCTGCTTTGGAACGTTTTTTATTTTTTTAAGAGTTTAGCACAGCGGTGTAGAGATGTCAAATCATTTTTTAAAGCCGATTAAACATAAGCGGATAGGGGTTGGGAAACGCAATCCCTACAGTTCCCTCCGCGTGTGCAAATAATTACGGGTTCTACTGTAATTGGGTGCTACAAGTACTAATTGTCTGAATCGCGGATTACACGGATGACGCGGATGACGCGGATTTTAATCGACTTTCATTGAAGATTTTACTCCCATAATAATGGCATCTATAAAATAGCAGCTCTTGACGGTGCTTCTCAAATCTGATATATTATTGACACTTTTACATAACAAACTCCAAAAACTTGTAAACTACATCGAATAGTCTTAAGTAGGAGAGGAACTTGAGAAATGGCGACACATCACTTTGAACCAACGGTCTATTATACGGCGATTGGCGCGCATGAACCGGTACTCCATATCGAGAGCGGCGACACCGTCTTCACAACTACCGTGGACAACGCAGGGTACGATGCCAACGATACACAGGTCACTGAAAGAGGCAATCCACAGACGGGTCCTTTTTATATCGAATCGGCAGAACCGGGGGATACACTATCCGTTCATTTCGATCGGATCGTCCCGAACCGTTCGATCGGACGGACGGCTATGGTCGTTGCGCCCAATGTTTTGGATCCGCACTATGTAGCATCCGAGATGCCGGAAGGCGGTCTCGCAGAGTGGCACGTGGATGTAGAGAAATGGACAGCGACATTGATGACCCCAGAGACGCAGTTGGGTAAACTCACACTGCCGCTTGAACCGATGGTCGGATGTTTCGGAGTGGCACCACCTCGTGGGCAGGCGATTTCGACAGCTACCTCCTCTACACACGGCGGAAATATGGATTATCGCGGTTTTCAGGAAGGTGTCACCGTCTACTTTCCCGTTTTTGTCTCCGGCGCGCTCTTCTACCTCGGCGATGGACACGCCGTGCAGGGTGACGGCGAAATCGTCGGGACCGGTATCGAAATCTCTTTCGACGTTCAGTTTACGGTTGAAGTGCTGAAAGGGAAAGGCATCAACTGGCCCCGCGCCGAAAATAGTGATTACATCCTGACAGCAGGCAACGCGCGTCCGTTAGATCAGGCAGTGCAGCACGCGACGACGGAACTACTCCGGTGGTTGGGTGAACTCGGTTTGGAGAAAAGTGCAGCACACATCCTTTTAGGACAAGCGGTAGAGTACGATATGGGTAACGTGTTCGATCCAGCGTATACGATGGTCTGCAAAATCAAAAAGTCGATATTACAAGATATCGGGATTATGTAATGTGTTTGGCGTGCCATCAAACGAAAACTGTGCTGCATTTGGCGAAACAATTGAGATTGTTGTTTACTATTTCTTATCTGCCTAAAGAAGATTAGAATTCGCGGTCAGGATCGCGATTTCCTGAGTTTTAAAATCGCCATCGTTTGTTATTAAGGTGAATCCGTTGCTTTTGCAGATTTCAGTTATGACCTGATCGTTAAAGTCTAAATTACCGGTGGCATAATCAGCGAGCAGAGCGTTCATTGGTAACGCTCTGAAGCTGCTTTCTACCTTTGAACAAGAACTCAGAACTAACTCAACATCAGCAGCAATATCTTCAGCAACTGGTTTAAAATACGAACTGCTGCGAAAAGTTTTGAAGGTGTTCGGATAGGATGAGGCATCTCTCCATTTCAACCGAGCATAAGCGTTAATGAATTCTGAAACAACAAGCACATCAATATAAATTCGGCTTTTTGCTCTCAAAATACGGTTAAAGACGCTTGCGTAGATAGACCGCCAATAAGATCTCCGTTTCGGCGGTCCGTATAGATACAACCAGATATTAGAATCCAGAAACAGTTTATCTTGTGGGGTGAAGTTATAGTACCGGACATCAGATGCCTTATATGTCATAGTCATCATCCTCTAACACCTCTTGAAATATTTGATTGAATCTCTGCGGATCCTTGAAATACAATTTGGCATTACGAGTGACGCGGTCCAGGAAAGCGAGGTCGTCTGGTGCTATATCTTCCACTTTCAGTAGAGAACGGATCTTTTCCTCACTGAATGTTCCGTACAATTCACCAACTGCAGCAGTGAGGAAAGGCGTTGTTAATGCTGTGACGTTGTGAAACGAGAGGACAACCTCTTGATCCGCCCTCAGCGCAGCGGCAAGGTGTTTATGAACCTTCTCGCCATCGTCGGAAGCAACGCAGAAAGGGCTGCCCACGACTTCAAACATGGATATTCTAATATTTTCTGACATAATTATCACCTTAAAAATGTGTAAGTCCTAATAGATGTAAACTGTCCAAACTTTAGTAATATCATATCACAAAAAATCGAGAAATCCAAAGAAATACGCGAGAAAAACTTTATTAATCATAAGTATTTTTGGTATTCGTTAAATCTTGCCCATTCTTCCACACTTCCAAAATTATCTCACAGTTTCGTGTGAGGAACAACTTGCGTTATAATAGCCATTCTAAGATTTATTCATATCCAATTCCGCCATAGATCTGAGATTCAATAACGGTGTCATCACGCCGCCAGCAGCGGGGAGGACGACCCCCGTATCGTAAAGTTTCATCGCAGAAATGGTGGCGTGTGCAACATCTTCAGGCGCACCCGCGCGGACCATAAAGATGTAGCCTTTCTCCGCCGCCTCCTCATAATCCGGGATACGGACGCGCGAGAGGTCCGTATCAATCACCCCTGCAGCGATGCCGTTGACCTTAATCCCGTGCGCCGCCAATCGTCCAGCAAAGGCACGCATGCTCATCTCCAATCCTGCTTTTGAGATACAGTAGGCTGTACGGTTGTCGGATGCCATGATATCGGAAATCGAGAGCGTGTAGATAATGCACCCGCGGATCTCGTTTGCTACCATGTAGTTTGCGACGCGTTGTGTGAGGAAATGGGTTGCCTTGAGGTTCGTATTGACGATCAGATCAAACTGTTCCGGGGTCTCCTCAAGAATATCAGCGATGCGGGTGATACCAGCGTTATTGATGAGGATATCAACTTTTCCGAAGGCATCGTGTGCGGTGTTAAGCAATCTTTCATGTGCATCAAGGTCGCTGATGTCGGCTTGGATGATAACCGCTTTCCTGCCGAGTGCTTCCACCTCTTGTTGCACGGATTCAGCGGCATCACGGTTTTGGTTGTAGTTGATAAGCACGTCGGCACCTTGGCGTGCCAATTCGATGGCGATTGCGCGCCCGATGCCTCGACTGGAGCCAGTTACGATTGCGGACTTGTCTGTGAATGAAACGTCTGTTGCGAAAAATCCAAGGTCTTTATCTGTTGGCATATTTTCTCCATAAGTGTCAATTAAGGTTTCTACCTAAAATCCGGTGCGGTTCCAAACCGCACCTACCGGGCCTGGGGGGCGAGACGGCACACGGCGTGTGTCTAATGTAGTGAAAAGATAAGTTGGACAATTTTGTGAACGGCACACGGAGTGTGCCTACTACCTTTAATCTGAGTATGGATCCGCGGCATCGCGGAGGGCATCTCCTAAGAAGTTGAAAGCGATGACGACGATGAGTACTGGAACAGCAGGGAAAATGAGCCACGGATAATGGAGCAGCACGGTGACGCGTTGTGCCTCTTCCAGCAGAACACCCCAACTCGTCATCGGGGGACGGATGCCCAATCCCAAGAAACTGAGAGCGGTCTCGCCCAAGATCATACCGGGGATAGCGAGCGTGGCGATAACGATGATATGGCTATAACATCCGGGTAATAAGTGCCTTGTGATGATGTGCCAATGTCCCGCGCCTGCGGCGCGTGCTGCCATCACGAAATCGCTCTCCCGATACGCCAAGACCTTACCGCGCACCTGTCGTGCCAAACCACCCCAACGTATAATCGACAAAATGATCGTAATTCCGAAGTAGATTTGGATGCTCGACCAACCGGGTGGCAGTGCGGCACCGAGTGCCATCCACAGTGGGATGTCCGGGAATGCCGAAAGGATTTCAATAATACGTTGGATCAGGTTGTCCACCCATCCGCCCCAGTATCCAGATATCGTGCCGAGGATAGAACCGAGGACGATACTCAGAAACACACCGACCAAGCCGAGCGTCATTGAGACGCGCGCGCCGTACATGATCCGTGAAAACAGGTCGCGTCCCATCCGATCGGTACCTAACAGGAACATGGGACCGGCGGAACTGAAGAAATGTCTTCTGCCCTCCGCATCCTTAAAGAAGAATTCAACGGGATGCCGCTGCGTTAAATCCTTAGTGAATTCTAACTCAAGACTTTCTGGGTTGCGGACAGATTTTAACCCGTGCACATAGAAGCCATCTTCGACTGAGAAATGGAGGCGTTGGGGCGGCACGTGCCGCAGTCGCATGTTAATTTCGTTATAGTGATAGGGTGCGAAGAAATCTGCACCGATCGCAAGAATATAGAAGAGCAGCAGGAGGACACCAGCGATAAGCCCCATCCGATTTTTGCGAAACCGTCGCCAGATGAGTTGACGATAACTTAATTGTCCTACTTCCCCTGCATCTTTAACTTCTTCCCCAGTCTCAATTGTAGGTTCCATATATTAATCCAAATTGTGTAGCCCGTAATGAAATTATGCCTTAAATGGCATAATTTGTCTTTGCTTTACATGTGGAGGGCGGATAGGTGAAATGCACATCATAGACTTAACAGACGTTATTACTCCGCAAGGTAAAATTAAAAATCATTCATAGCGAATCCTCGGATCCACCCAAGCGAGGGCTATGTCTGCAAGCAGGTTGCCAATAACTAAAAGGAGACTCAACATCATAATTAACGTCCCCGCGAGATAGATGTCCTCGTTTAATAGACTGCGCAAGAGAATCGGTCCGACTGTCGGTAAGCCCAAGACAATTGAGACAATCGCTGAACCGGAGAGAATGCCCGGTAGGCTCATTCCTAAAATACTGATGAGTGGGTTGATCGCAATCCGCACCGCATGTTTACTCACCACGACGATTTCCTTAAGTCCTTTCGCTCGTGCCGTTTGGACGAAAGGTTGTCCCAGAACATCAAGCAAATTGCCGCGCATAATCCGCATTAGGCTTGCTGTCCCATTAATCCCGACAACGATGACAGGAATCCAGAGATGTTTGAAAAGGTCGTTCAGTTTGCCCCAGGTCCACGGTGCGCCCTCATAGTAAGCGGAGAACAGTCCAAACAGGGGAACACCGAAGATGTCAAACGCAAATACCATCAACGATAGTGCTAAGAGAAACGCTGGTATTGACATCCCGACAAAACTGAGGAAGGTGAGAAAGTTATCCGACCACTTGTATTGATGCGTTGCGGAATAGACACCGAGTGGGATAGCAACAACATAAGTAAAGATGAGCGATCCAACAGAAATCATCAGGGTAAAGGCTATCCTATCCCATATCAGTTCGTGAACTTCTCGCCTATATTCAAACGACTCGCCGAAGTTGCCACGTACAAAACCACCGATCCAGATAAAATAGCGTTTCCACAAAGGTTCGTTCAAGCCGTAGCGTGCCCGTAATTCTTCAACATGTGCCAGTGAGCTGCTATCGCCAAACTCCTCTTCCAACCGCTGAATTTCTCGGTCGAGGTAATCGCCTTGCGGGAGCTGGATAATAATAAAAGAGATAATAGAAATCGCCAAGAGTGTCGGAATTGCGATCAAACATCGGCGAATGATATAGGTAATTATGGGTGTATCTCCTTCTTATTAGTTGTCAGTTACCAGTTTTCAGTTTTCAGTTAAGGCACCCATTTAATGGAATCCGTTTGATATACAGAAAGTCCATCTTAACTGACTACTGAAAGGCTAACCTGCGGAGCAGGTTAGCCGAACTGACAACTGATAACTATTCCTTAGACAGCCAACACTGTTCAGGATAACTGGTCGCGGGTGTGACAATTGCCCACGGTCCTAAAATGCCGTCGTTAGGCACATTGTGAAAATGATCCGCTACAACCAAGAGCGATGGCGAACGCGCTGCAGAACCGAGGTGAAAGGGTCCCTCATCAATATGAATCCTGACGGCGTCCCGGACATACTGATGTCGCTGTTTTTCATCGGGTTCGCGCTTAATCTCATCGTATAAATCAAGCAACTTTTTTAGAGGTCCGGTGGCAGGTTCGCCCTTTTCACCGTCTGTTTCATACCATTTCCCTACCTTGGGGTGCCAGTACTTCGGGAGTGTCGGAAACACCCAATCGGGATACGTAAAGAGATCCATTTCCGCCTCACCGTGCATACTGATTGTGAATTTGCCGAGTGTGCGACGTAAACTCAATTCGGCACCCGGAGGTGTGTAGAGCAGCGTTTTTAAGCCGAGTTCCTCCCATCCGTCCTGAATAATCAACCCGATGTCATTCTCTTGGCTGTTAAGATTGGAACTTGGTACATCCATGAGTATTTCAATCGGGTCCCCATCTGGACGCAGCCTATAACCATTTTTATCACGCGCTGTGAGTCCCATTTCATCTAAGAGACGGTTTCCCGCATCAATATCAAAATCAGCGTCGGCTCGTTTCCATTCCTCAAAGAGAGCTTGCCCATCCTCATCGGCAAAATGCCACCCTTCTTGGCTGACAGTTGCCGCCTGCGGTTCCAGCAAGCCGCGCCATGCGATTTCGTTACATTTCACACGGTCAATGCCATAAGCGAGTGCCTTTCGGAATCGTTGGTCGCGGATGATTTTTCTTAAGACAGGATCGGGGGCAGTCCAATTAATTAGAATAGCAGGTTGCGCTCCGGCAGTGCTTTTCCATCGGCGAACCTTATAACCGCCCTTCTCCTGTCCTTTCAGATAAAGTGCGAGATCACGGAGTTCCATCCCACGGTACTGGCAGTCGATTTCGCCAGCGAGGATTTTGAGCACGCGCACTTGGGGTTCGGGAACCAAACTTGTCTTGACCCTGTCGATGTAAGGGAGTTGTCTGCCGAGTGTATCAACGACGTAGTAATACGGGTTGCGCTCCAATTCAACGCGGAAGCCTCCCTTTTCGTATTTTATCACCCGCCAGGGCCACAACGTTGGACGCTCCGGGTTCTGATGTGGGATGTTCGCTTTCTCGAATTGAATGAAATCGGCATATTCGGCGTTGCCATCTGGATGAAACTGCATCATGTGGTGTTTGGGAATGTTATACTGATTACACCACCAAAATCCGGTTGCCAGCCAAAGCGGTACGAGCCAGTTGGGACCGGCGAATTTCATTACAATTGTGTGGTCATCAGGAGTTTCGACCTCCATCGGGATGCCGTTTACCTTGCACCAAACCGGTGGGCTGTACTTGTGCCGGTCATCAAGACAGAGTTCATAATAGAAAGCAAATGAGGCTGATGTATAAGGGTGTCCATCCGACCATTTGACCCCTTTACGGAGATGTAAGGTCAACATACTGCCGTCTTCGTTAAACTCCCACGCTTCGGCAAGACCGGGTTCCAGACCAGAGGCATCAAATTTCCATCGGATGAGGGGTGCATACCCTGCTGTCATCTTCCACGTCCCTAAATCCGGATGTGTGTGAAACCGGTGCCATGTCCCACCGTATGGACCGGGACGTTCGTATCCGTCGTAATCGGTTTTAGCAACGAGCGGATTTTGGGGGAGCCGTTCTGAAAGCGGTGGGAGTTTACCCGCCTCGACCTGTTTTGCCCACATCGGTGCCTCTTTCGCCTCAACCCCACTTGGAAAATCGGAGGTGTCTTCTAATTGACCGCCTGAACACCCAAGAATAAGAATGGGTAAGATGAACAGTAGTTTAATATAATTCAGGGCAGATTGGAAAGTTCCTGTTGTTTTATGCATTTCAAGCGTCCTCCTCACGTTTAGCGAGGGAATCGGTGAATATACTGAGGTCTTCAGATACGCTTGTAAATAGTTGGTCAATTGACTTGGCACGCGGTTCGGTTTTTTCATAAACCAATTCTTCGGCATAGATATTATTGAACGCATGACGGAATTTCAGGAGATCGTCTAATCGGCGAAAGATATCTTCAGAAATTACAGGAGGACGTTCCGGTCTCTGTTCTGTCATTTGTGTTAGTAGGTCCTTATGCCAACTATCCCCAGTCGGTAAGTGCCTATCCACCTGGCGGGCAATTCTCTTAAAAATGTTCTCTATACCGTTATAGACATCAGCAAGTTTTTTTGCAATTGATTCTTGTATATATGGTCTGGCGGCAACGGGGAGCACTTCAATATCTTCCAACGCCTTGGCGATTCCACCAACGGTAGATTCTATTTTTGAAAGTTCATCGTTGATGCGTTGTGTCAACCTTTTTCGGTTCATTTCGTAAATTTCTCCATCCTCGGTCGGGAAAACCTGCCGTTGAAGATGTTCATAAAGCCTCTTCCACAATACTGGTCGCACCCCTCGTTCGATAGGAATCGCTTGGTATTTCACCCGTTCCCGGAAAAGTCCCTTTGACCTATCAAAATTAATTATGTCTATTTTGAATTCCGAATCGAAATCCATAATCTTTTTGTATGCCTTATCATATAGATCATTGGAGAGTCCCGACACAGCAATATCGATATCCGACCCCTTCGTGAACCACATCGGTTCCGTGAGCGAGCCGAAGATAACGACCTGGGTTGCACCGAACTCCTTATAAAGGAGTATTGCCACTTCCTGCGCGTCACGCCATGCCTGATGGAGCAACCCTTCGTCCACGATTCGGCTTTTCCACACTTGCTCCAGCCGTTTTCTACACGCTGAGAGTTCAGATGGAGACATCTTTTGTTTTGACATCACTAAACCCCCTGTAACTCCAGCGTATCGCTGTGGTGACATGCCACCTGAACACCCGATGCCACCTGACGAAGTTCAGGTGTTTCCTGTTTACATAGATCGGTTGCATAACGACACCGTGGATGGAAATAGCACCCAGTCGGTGGCTGAGACGGATCGGGGACATCGCCTTCAAGCCGAATGTGTTCACGTTTCCGCTGCGCGCTCGGATCGGGAAGTGGTACAGCCGATATCAACGCTTCAGTGTAGGGGTGCTGCGGCGATTGATAGAGCGTTTCAGCATCGCTGATCTCCACAATTTTGCCGAGATACATGACTGCGACACGGTCACTGATATGTTCAACAACGCTCAAGTCATGTGCGATAAAGATATAGGAGAGGTTGAATTCTTCGCGGAGTTCTGCGAGCAGGTTGAGAATCTGTGCTTGAACGGAAACATCCAACGCAGATACTGGTTCATCTGCGACGATGAGTTCCGGTTGGAGTGCTAACGCTCGCGCAATGCCGATACGTTGGCGTTGTCCACCGCTGAAGGCGTGTGGATAACGACGCATATCCTGTGATTTCAATCCTACAGATTCCAGCAACTCAACAATTCGGTCCTGAAGTGCTGTCCCTTTTTCGGTCTGATTGACGCGCATCGGTTCCCCGACGATATCTCCTACCGTCATCCGTGGGTTGAGCGATGCGTGTGGGTCTTGGAAGATCATCTGGATGCGTCTGCGAAAGGGGCGCATCTCTCGGTGTGTCAATTTCGCCAGATCGACCTGTTCCTCGCCGAAAATGAAACTTCCACTTGTCGGTGGAATTAACCGGAGTAAACATCGACCAGCCGTCGTCTTTCCACAACCACTCTCACCAACGAGACCAAGCGTTTCACCGCGTTGCACGTCGAAGTTGATACCATCGACCGCCTTGACATAACCGATGGTGCGTTGAAAGATGCCTTTTTGTATCGGAAAGTATTTTCTTAGGTTGTTTACTTGAAGCAGTTTTGCCATTGTTTATCTCTTATTTTAGGAAAATCAGAAATAGGTTCATATATTAATCCAAATTATGTAGCCTGTAATGTAATGGAAGGTTTTTGCTTGGGCGTTTCTTCAGATATACGGAAAGGCACTTCAATATCCAACCCCCCTTACTGAACCGCAAGGTAAAATTAAAGATCTGTGTGAAGCCAGCATCGGACAGCATGCCCACCTTTCTCCGATTCTCCGTTGATGACCGCGAGTTCTGGCATCTGCTCACATTCCGGCATCCGTTCCGAACATCTGGGTTGAAATGAACATCCCTCCGGCAGCCCCAACGGATGTGGCACTGTCCCGGGTATAGAGGGCAAGGTTTTTTGCGGCGTTTTTCCAAGGATGGGTATAGATTTTAGCAATCCCTGCGTGTAAGGGTGCAACGGATTATAGAAGATGTCATCAACGGTGCCTCTTTCGACGACACGCCCCGCGTACATGACAACGACTTCATCCGCGATATCCGCAATAACACCAAGATCATGGGTGATGAGCATAATCGCCATTCCCATTTCCGCCTGAAGTTCTTGCATAAGACCAAGTACCTGTGCCTGGATCGTCACATCAAGTGCTGTTGTCGGTTCATCCGCGATGAGCAACGTGGGCGAACAACAGAGTGCCATCGCAATCATGATACGTTGACGCATACCACCGGAGAGTTGGTGCGGATATTCATCAACGCGTTGCGCAGGGGCAGGTATGCCAACACGGGCAATCATTTCAATAGCGCGTTCGCGTGCCGTTTTTTTATCAACCTGCTCATGTAACACAATTGCTTCGGCAATCTGGTTTCCGACAGTATAAACTGGATTGAGGGAAGTCATCGGCTCCTGGAAAATGATGGCAATTTCGTTGCCACGGATTTGGCGCATCAATTCACTCTTCGGCGACACTTGCGCGATATCCAGCGGTTCATCACCATTGCGATGAAATAAGATCTCGCCCGCTTCGATTCGTCCGGGCGATGGCACGAGTTGCAGCAGGGATAGCCCAGTGATGCTTTTTCCACAGCCACTTTCGCCGACAACGCCGACGGTCTGTCCGGGACCGATTTCAAAACTGACATCACTTACAGCGTTCACGATGCCATCGTCTGTTGGAAAGACAGTTTTTAAGCCAGAAATTTCCAGGAGCGGTTTTTCGTGAGATGTTTTTTCTGCTGAAGCCATTCTCTTGGGTTACCTCAGAAGGTGTGCCAAACTTTAGGCTATTATACACAAAAAGCAGTCGCGTGTCAATTTTTAAATTTGGCAAGGGTATTTAAACAAACCTAAAGGGGGATATAGGCGCGGTCGTTAAACCGCGCCGGGGCAAAAGGAAGGATTTCAAAAGTCAGCGTCGAAAATGAATGCGCCACAAACCGGAACTATAACCTTACAACGCTGTTTTAATATGATTCCAAAATACAGTAAGTTTCTCGCTCGCAACATCTTGCGAATAGTTAACGACGCTGGTTTCACCTGTCTGCTTCTCATAAGCTGCAGTATTGGCGCGCCACATCTTTGACGCATCTGGCGTTGTACTGAAGAAATAATCAGGATCGTGCTGAACAGTCGTTATTGATTGCTGTTGCGTGTGTGGGTCCTCCACTTTTGTATCGGTGTTCTTAATCCCTGCCCACGGAGACGGTGAGATTTTGACGTATTGGAGCCGTGTTTTTTCCATCGCAGTTAAGTCGAACTCTGGTTCTATAGAGTCTGTAAAGAACGCAACCTTGAGGACAAAACCGGAAGCAACGAGATAGAACAGCAGAGCAATGGCGTTGACAAGCCTCGGGGAAAGTTCTAACTTCAACCGATCAAAACACCACGCTAATGGATTCGCGAAGAACGCGAGTTGCCGTCGTCGGTGGAGTTGTCGGACGCGTTGTTGAATGTTCCCGGCTAATTCTGGTGGTGGAATCGGTTCCTCTGCGTTCTCCAATACATTCGCGGTGTTCCACAACGCTTCGTATTCCATCTGGCATTCTGGACAGGTCCGCAGATGTTCCAAAAGCGCACGCCGTGAAACGTCCTCAGAAACCGGATCTGCCATCTGAGCATCCTTTTTCACGACAAGATACGGTAGATTGTTAAGAGTTTGTTCGCAATTCATTGAGATACCCCCTTCCTTAGAGATAATATTTGCTCAGCTTCCGCTTGAGATTTTTCAGTGCCTGATTCAACCGTGAAGCCACAGTACCCTCTGAGCACTTTAAGATATCAGCAATTTCCCGGTATTTAAGGTGCTGCATATAATAAAGCGTGACAACCTCGCGTTGCTTTGCCGGTAAACGACTAATAGCACCTTGTACCACCTCGCTTTGCTCGGTCTTAATTACCGACCGTTCAGGTGAATCCTCTTCAGAAGCTACACTATCAATCTCTGTTTCTCTGGTGTAAGCGGTAAGCTTGCGTTCATGCGATTGCGATTTACGAATATGCTGTTGGCACGTATTGATGCCGATACTATATAACCATGTCCCGAACTGCGACTGAAATCGAAACGATTTAATTGATTTGTATGCCTCTAAAAACGTTTCCTGCGTTGCGTCGGCGGCATCTTCTGGATTACCAAGCATCCGGTAGGCAAGCCCATAAATCTTTGAATGATGCCGATTGACGAGCTCGTTGAATGCCTCGGCATCGCCTTCTACTGTTTTGTGTACGTACACATCATCAGGAATCATATTTCTAATTTACCTTGCGGTTCGGTGAAAGTGGATTTCATACTTGACGTTCCCCCACGTAGAACCAGCCCTCCACTACGTTACGGACTTACGTCTTCGCGGCTAAGAATACAAAAACTTCTCACAGACATATTTCTAATTTGGACCACCCGACTCCTATCCCTTAAAAATGGGATGTTATCTGTTTTGTTGTATCGGAATCGATTTTCCTTCAAGTTTTTTTATTTTCTCCCGTTTTTGAGGGTGGAGAAAGGAAACTACGAACCAATTGTTTGTATTATCGTTAGTTTTCTGGCGAACGCCACGGATGACAGTGTCCAGCAAACAGAAGTGTCAAACTTCACACGCCTCACAGACCAAGGCGAAGCGTTTGGTACCGTTCGTCTCAAGCTCGGTTTCGTAATCGTAACTGACCGGCACGTTTGACGCGCCACACCAATCGCATCGTCCAGAAAAGGTGTGCGCTTTCTGTCCCAACAGCATCTCCTTCTGTTCTTCAACCTTTCGGGTCGCAGCGATGAGGTCAAGTGCACTTTGACGGAGTTTCTGATCGGTTTCCTCTTTGGCGATCCTTTCAAGGAGCGGTTGCAGTCTCGGATCGTTCGGATTCCCGCCGTCCTCGAGTGTATGCCACGCGGCTTTGCGGACACGCAGATCGGGATCAACCAACCCTTTGTAGAGTGCCACCCAAACTTTGTCAACACTTTTCCGAACATGACAAGGACAGAGATTATCCATTGCCTCAACGCGATCATCCGGGTTGGAAGAATACGCAAGCGAGAGATAGTATTCTACCTCATTGCCGCGCAACCGATCTTCACGTCGGCGATGTGCATTCTTCTGATATTTGTTCATGCCTCTCATTTTTTTTTGCTTCGGAATTCCATGTTTTGGCATCTGTTTCCTCCATTATTAGAATTGTAACACAGGTTTTTCGGCTTCTTCCAGTTAATCAGTGCTAATAGGTCTTCTTAATCAAACTTCAGTTTATCTGTGATCTTCTGAAGTGCTTCATTTATCTTTTCCAGCACTTCACTTGATGGAGGTTCACCCTCAGCGGTAATTGATATGTGAAACTTAAAGTCGAGTTCAGGTGCGATGTTAGTCAAATCAGCAACCGCTTCAGCCAAATTCTGAATTTCGATTTCCGTAAGGTATGATTCTGTATGGCGGACCCACGCTGCCTGCTCCACAGGAATTTCGTAAAAGTCGTCTGGGAGCACTCCTTCCAAAATGACTAACCTGTTGTCATTTGAAATGATTAATCTATTGTCAATTGCCCCTTTGACTGCACCGCGAAACACATCATCAGGAATAGAAACACTTATCTTGGATTCAAGTACTTGTTTAATCAATCCGAGTGTGGACTGACCGAATGTCCATGCGGATTTTGCCTCCTCGCCAATGAGATCCTTCGGTGTTATTCTCACAAGTGCTTGTGAAACTTTTAAACCGACTCCATTGGCTACCCCCGCATCACAGGGCCACTTGGCATCCTTACTGGCAAATTCAAAGAGATTCTTAGACACACCATCGGTGACAGCATCAACAATCAGTGACCACGGAATCGGCGTGCCTTTGCGTGTGGCTAACACGTCCATCAGCTTACCGACAGATGATGTTCCGTTCTCCCATGCATCAGGCAAGTTGTTGTGGTTGAGTTCAGAACCACTAACGGATTCTAACGGCGCAAGCAATTCTAGATCGTCAGTTATCTCGGTGTCAGGAATGAGTTCTTTAAGATAGGCTTTGTCCTGACGACGTGCCATGAGTAAGCTGTTTTGAACAACAGACTGGATTGCTTCCAAAAGCACATTGTCAGAAGCGAGTTTGGGCACTTCGTCTCCGTTGAAGAATTCGCGGATCGCACCTACCGTTGTAACGGAATTATCACTTTGCCATAACTCCGGTAGTTGGCCCGGAGTTAATAACTCAGGACTAAGGTTGTGGAGTTCTGCGTATTCAATCGGAACGATTTCTAACGCTTTGCTCCAGAAATCCTCGTCAGCAGCGGGTGCTTCACGCCAATGGGTATACTGTGAACCATCCGGACGGACGGTGCGTAGCACAATCCGACCCTCCGTAACACCGCGCCGAAGCGTATCAACGAATACCCGTCGGTTTAGCAGACGCGGTAGACGGGGAAGGCTGGCAAACATACCATATAACCCTTGAACAGGTTTGGCAGTTTCATTTTCTCCCCAGATATCAAAGTAACTTTCCGGTGTGAGCAGATCTGGATCAAGCGAGGTTGTTAGCAGTCTGTCTTCAGCTATCAAAGTGGTTTTGACCCGTTCAAAAGGTGAATCTGTGCCCGGTGGTAATGAATTTGCTTTAATGTCGCCATTTTCATCAACGGAAATCAGGACGCTATAAACTGATATAATCGACTCTAAAATGTTGGCTTGGTCGTCTTGCTTGCGTTGTAAAAGTAGTGCCTCCTGCGATCCATTCAAAAGACTCATATCGTCACCAGTCTCGATATTCTGCCATCCAAGAATTCTACGGATGCGTTGTCGCAATCCTGCTAATAACGAGTTCTCAGGAGCAAGGACAATGACACTGTTTTGATAGGTTCTTTTGAAAAACGCGGTAATTGATTCGGAAATGTCTTCACCGGGTACTGCGGTATATTCGGGACCGACAATCACAAAGCGAAGTTCAGGGGTATCGGGAACATCAGCAGGCGAATCTGGTAATGTATGAGGTTTGACCTCATCTGTGTTTCGGCCCAAAGCGGCATCTCTTATCCGCTTCATCACATCTTCAGTGATTTGGTCGTCATTGATTCTCGCCATTGCGCGGACGTGCATGTTGGTCAGATTGGGAGTGGTTCCCAAAGCCCAGTTATTATCGTTTTCTTTCAGAAACCAGGAGGCTTCTCGCCATTCAGAAAGCCCTTTCTCTACGGACATCAGGTCAATATCGGCGTGTGCAAGCAGGAGGTAGAGGTCTGCCCATTCTGCTTTCTGTCCGGCCGGTTGTGAATGCAAAAAGGTGGTAATGACAGCGGCTTCAACTTCTCGGGCTGTGAGGAGCGGTAAGTCTTTCTGAATCGCGCGGGCTCTTTCGAGCTCTCCCGTGAGAATGGGTGTCCACTGATTGCCTTCATCACAGGCTTTAATGAGTTCTTGGACAGCATCCGAGAGTTCGGCATTCGTAGCAAGTAAGGCGTTCGGCCCTACGAAAGCTGCAATATCTTTTCCGGCAGCTTCTCTCAAGAGAAGTGCGAATGTCCGAAACATGCCACGCGTCCCCTGGAAGTTACTGAGTTGTGTCCATTTCTGATAGAAAATCTCTATGAGGTCCGGGTGAAATGGATAAGAGCTCAGGAGTTCATCATACGCCTCTTGATCCTTATGAGACTCACGGATGGGCAATGTTTGCCTTGATGCAACAAGGCTATCCACAACGGTACGGCGTTCCTTTTCGGTGGGGACAAACTCAAACAATCGCCGTCGGAGCAATTCTGAAACGTCTCCTCGTGAGACAGGTTCAAAGGTTTCTTCCAACCGACGAAATACGCCTTCCAACATATTTAGCACACGAACGCCGGTCGGATCGTCTGCAATAATATCAGAGGTAATGAGACTCGCTACAATTGAAGCACTATCCACCTTTTCAACGGCCTGCGTAAGGGCTTGGAAGAAATCCTGAAGCATTCCGAATCGCTTTGGGTCATCATTGACAGCAGCGCGCGTGTACATGAGGGCTTCGTCAAGCAAAATGAGGGTGGATAGCCCCTCGTTCTGTGGCACTTTAAGCAGGTCAACAAGCGTCTGTTCAGCAGGGTTGATATAATCCGCTTCATGCTCAGCGACGATTGCGAGCCCTTCATCGCCAGCGAGTTGGTATGCTAACGCCCCCCAGGGCGTTTTAACCCGATGCTGCTTACCGTCAGGCCCAACCACCAAAAGCCCGTTTATGACATCGAATTTGTCAAAAGGTAGAAGTGCGACTCTTGTTTGAGGCAACGTGTCTAAACCGCTAAAACCCATAAACTCCTGCACGGTGGGATGTGTTTGGAATTTAGAACCTTGCTCAGCCAGATGCAAGAGAGCAATCAGTGCATGGGTTTTTCCACCACCGTAAGCGACTTGAACGGTGATAACGGGGTTGCCGCCTTGCCCAGCTAACCGCTGAAGGACATCTCGCGCTAATCTTTTAAGATTGTAGGTCGGATAGGTGCGGTCAAAAAAGAGCGTGGGGATTTGATAGACGTTTGGGGCATCTTTCATTCGCACTGCATAGAGATCCGCTGCGAATTCTGCAAGTTCGAGTGTGCCTTGTCGGACATCGTCTCTTAAAACACAATGTTCATGCCACGCGTTATTGTCCATGCGCTTATTCCTCTTCCAGGTCATAGATATATAGCTTCGCTGAACACGGACTCCCGCAGCTCCTCTCGGAGTGAGTTTCGCGTTCCCACATCCACCTTACATCCGAGTCTATCCTCCAAAAAGTGTTGGAGCCGCACAAGATCGAACAGCGTAGCACCAGCATCCATATCCACCAAAAGATCCAAATCGCTATCTGCCTCGAAATCGCCACGCGCGTAGGAACCGAAGACGGCTTTAATTTGTGCCTTGTACTGCTGACGGATTTCGTCCTTCTCTTCTGCAACTATTTTTTTTAGTGCTTCAATCATGATGCAATTCCTTTTTATTACCTTCGTGCTGTCCTCTTATCGTGTCGTGTAGTTTAACACAGTTTGACAGCGAAAGTCAACGAAAAAAAGACGATCGCTTTTACGACGAACCTTCGCCAAGTGGAAGCTCGGGTTGGACTACGTCAGAGTCTGAGCGTCCAGGACCGGAAACGCCGCTTACCGGTTCTCCCGGTTCATAATTGATGAGCGTCTCCAAAAGCGACCTTTCACTGGAACCTTGCGGACTCGTTTCAATGAGTGCCTGAACGACAGCCTTGAAAAGCGGGTTCTCTTGCAGTCCATACTCGTGGAAGTAGGCGTTGATTTGCGCGCTTTCACCAGCGTCCCAAAGTTTCATAACTTTGTGAATCATATCTATCATCGGAATTTTTCCCGACGTGTGGGCATAGCCGATTCGGTCCGAAGTGCGTTCGGTGTGTCCAAGGAGTTTGAGGGCATTGCCGGAGCTAGCCTTCTTCAAAATGCCAGTCTGTGCGGCACGTAGATCGTCGAGGGGCACCCCATAGCCTTGTGCCAAGAGGATACACTCGCCCACGGGGGCGTTTTCTGTCCTGAAGTAGTCCTTATGCATCAGATAGTAACGCGTCCATTCGTCCAATGCTTCCGTGCTTGCACCGTGCAGTATTTGACCCAATGCGAAGTCGGTCACCATCCGCCGCACCTCTGTGAGAAATTCTGTTACAGTGAAGACCTTCCCATCCAGACGTTTGACCTCTTTGTGGCTGGAGTAACTTTCCAGAGCGGGGCCTATGGCAGCCCAGACGAAGTCGGGGCCTCGGATGCCTTGGTCCCAGAAATAGCGGAGGCGTTCGGTAATCCGTTTCTGCATTTCGCGTTTGACTTTGCCGTAATGTCCTGCTTTCGCTTTTGTGGAACGCTTCCGACAGACGAGCCATAGCGACGTTGCGAGTGCAGCGATTTTCACCTTAAGTCCTCCCTGTAGCTCCGTATCAATAGGCCATGATGCTGTAACCACCAAACCTGCTTCAATCATTGCTCTAACAAGAGTTTCCCATGCTTCTGGGGATTTGTGAGCGAATACAATTACTATCCTACCATTAACATCTAATGAGTCATGAGCTGCCTGGAAACTTTCTGCCATACCATTTTCATAAAATTGTTTACCAATTTTTCCTCGTACCCCTGTTTTATGATGTTGAACAAGTTCCTCCACTTTTGGAGTAAGTAAATTATCAAAAATACTTGGAAATCGATCACCAATTGAACGACGGAGCCACACGTAAAAAAAATCAGAGATATCTGCATAAGGAATTGCATCATAATAAGGGGGATCGGTAATAATTGCATCAGCAAAACCTTTAAGGCCTCGTTGTGCAGGTAAATTTAGGATATCGGGACAATGAAGTTCCGAGAGCAAATTCATACAATTTTTTCGCAGCACGCGCTCAACAGAATTGATGGATCCTCTATAATATCTATTTCGATGAGAAAGTGGATTACTCTCTGCGAAATCCCATGTTATTGGAAGAGCATATCGGAGAAACACCTGTTTGATTGCTCCTGTAGCTGTTTCCCAGATGCAAATCGTGCTAGTGTAGTTAGCAAGTCTATTCGTTAAAATGCCCAAATACGCTTGAATCGCTTCACGCCAGTCTGCAAAATAGCCAGCATTCTCCATTTCTACCCATGCTGCACGTGTCCATTTCACAAAGGTCATCAATGACAATAATTGCCGTAATGTAAAGAGACTTTCCCATGTTTTAAAGCCGTAATCGGGTAACTGCGAACCAACCGCTCGGTGTCTTTCTTTGCTTGGCAAAGGCTCATTAGGAATTCCATAAGGAATCTGATCAGCTATTGCTTCCAACGCTTCTTTTGACACATCAGCACCGTCAATATCCGCTTGGGTAGGTGCTCGGTACTCATCACCATACGATTCTTGATACACAACCGCTGTCATTTGTGCCTTGAATTTGCTTTCCTGACCACAAGTCTTAATGTAATTTGCCGGTTGTTGTGCACCGCAAAATGGACAGATCACATTTGATCCTAACCTTGTAGGTTGGCCAACATCATCTGCATTTTTAGGTGTGATAATCTCAAATCGTACACGTTTTGTCTTAGGATCTGGGTAAAGTTTGAGTGCCCGTTTCCTGTTGATAACGACTTTAGTTTTGCTCCTTGTTTTTTCTAACCGCATGAAATCGGAACGGCTTCTATTTTTCTCTGTGTCTGGAAGCATTTTCTCCGCTTGTTTGCAAACCCACAGCGTCTTAAGCAGCGGAATAGTTGCTCCACACTGTGGATCTTGGCACGGAATAGTTCTCGCCCAGAGATAGGCGACCACTGTTTTACCATCAACCTCAGGATAGTATTGGATAAGTTCTTTTTCAGCATTTTCCAAAACCCATTGTGCCCATAGACGGACATGATCGGCGAGGTCTCCGTTTTTCAGATTAGGTTTTTCATCAAGGTTGAGATCGGGGAGCGGAGCGGTTTTTCCAGCGAGACGTTGTGGATATTCAAGTGTACATTTGAGCAGGAACCACGCCACTGAATTATAGTCGCTTGCGGTGACTTCACAACCGAGGCGCATTGCCTCAAAGGGAATCGCGCCCCCACCGGCAAACATATCTAAAATTTTTGGTGGGTTTCCTTCATACGCCATCAAAATGAGTTCTCTGGCGATTCGGAGTTTATTCAACCAACGTCCTTTTTTATCCTTTACGTTCCAATTGCCATGTCCATTCTCATCTCCCCACCGTGTTAATGAAGCAATCAAATCGTCACACAAGTATTCACGCTGTTTTTCAGGTAGTGGTGAACCGGAAAGACGTGTGTATTCCACCTTCATTTTTTCTTCCGCATCTTCGGGATCTGGTAGCAATGTCGCTATTGTGACAGCGCGGCATGCGGCGAGCGGACGGCGAGCGGGCCACATGTGTAGTGTAGAAATGTGACCGGGGCGCGGTCGTGGGTTCTTTTCATGTTTTGAGTCTTCGGAGACTTTTTTCAGTGGAAAGGCTTCTTCAATGAGTCTACGTGGCAATGTGGTTTCCTCCTACTCTACATTCGCCGGGGAATGGGTATCGTCGGAGGCGGTAATGCCGACCGTTTCCTCGTAGTGCTGCAGTGCCTTCAGGAACTTCAATGCGCGCTGCTTTGTTTGATGCGGAATTTCTACTTCTACCCCCCCCTTTTGCTTTACTTGCGTTAAGTTTTTTGGAAAATCTTCCGTTTGTAATAGGGTTTCCGCGACTTTTTGCATATAGGTGTCCAATTCTTTGACATTCACACCACTATACCATGCCCCGCTTGGCTGCCAAACGCCGAGTGCATGCATGGTTTTTTCAGCGTACGCGTCATCTAAGAAAAACCCAAACGCTTGTTGAAAGGCATCGAAGGCTTGGGCTTCTGCCTCATTCGCGAAGAAGCCCGGGGGTGGCAATTCAGCACTGATCCGCCGGCGTAAGGCCCCGACGGGTGTCTCTGCCATCGTGTTTTGCGGGCGCGCTTTCCAGCGTCCCGTTAACATTTCCTGCGTGTCCAGCCGCTGAACAAGCGTGTCCAGCTGCCCCTCAAGTATCTCAAATCGCATGACATCCCAGACTTCACTAAAGCCTTCCCAATCATGTTGGAGGGGTATCTGTAAAAGTGCGGTAGCGCGGCGGATATTGTTAGGTGTCCACCGCTCGGTTCCTGTTGGTATATCAAGTGTGTAACTTTCCAATAGGGCGCGTCCTTCCTTGTTAGCATCTTGGAGTATTTCTTCAATTGCGGCCCATGCAGCCTCGCCGTAGTGTTTCAGTTCGTCAGGTGTAGGTGCGCCGCCGTCTTCCTCATAGTGCCACATTGCGCGGAGGTCGTCTAACACGTCCATCCGGCGGTTCCGTTCGGCATTTGCATCTGCCTCATAAAGTTCGTTCAGTGAGGGGTGGCGGCTTAAGAAGGCATAGAGTTGGCCGAGCGACAACGTCTCCCAACTCGGAATCTCTGCGGGGTCAATACCGAATGCTCTGATAATTTGTTCTGTGAATTTAGGTGAGTCGGCGTTTCGCTCTTGATTTTTCATAATTTTCTCCTGATTTGGTGCAGGGTGCGGTATGCGAAAGACGCGGGTGTCCGTACGACTATACTCTCCATTGATTTTCTCATAAACTCAGCCTTCCGGTATAGGAGAAAGTGCATCGAAGTAGCGAATCATACCAGCAAAGGGTGCTCCAGATAACATCATTCTTTCTATAGCTTTTCTGTTGCGGATCCGAGTTTCCGGACTGATACCATCATCTTCAAGCGTAGCTCTGTGGATACTATACGAAGAGTAAACACCGTATCTCCTTGATTTGAGTTCTGTGCGATTCAAACCGTAGTGCTGGATAGATGCTGCAGCAATAGGTTCAACTTCAGGGTTTTCAGTGTTAATGATGACCTCAACTTGGAAATTTTCAGAGTTAGGAGTGATTTCAACTTCTCTCAGGACATCATCAGCGCGCCATGCAAAATATTCAACTGGATCATCGAAATAAGGGTTGAGCAGGAGCGGGCGTTCCTGTTTATGTTCGCGAATGAAATCATTAACTTCATCTTGATTTAGTGGATTAGGGACAATTTTTCCAACTTTAGAGGTTATATACGTATCTGTTGTGTCACGACGAATTACCGTACTCTGCATTTTTCGATTTTGGATCGGGAAAGCATCCTTCTTGAACCCCTGATTACAAAGTTGACATGAAACAAGATAATTGTCATAGCAATAGGCGAGCCACCAATAGCTGCTTTTGGGGCGATAATGCTCAACATCTCCGAAGGCAATCATCGAAGTTGGTGCTTCACAGTAGGCACATTTGCCGCCTGTCTCGGCAAGGAGTTGTTTTTTTGCTGGCTTCCAACGGTTGCTGTTGAAAGTGTGTTTTTGAATCTCACCGCGCCTGATGCGTCGCTGATTGAGCAACAATTCCTTTTCAAATGCCTTCTTTTTTTGACCGTAAAAGTTGTGATGGATGGTACTTTCCGTGCGAACTCTCGTTAAGGGTATCATACCCTATCCTCCTGCAATTCTTTCTCAATTTTTCGCAGGAGCTGCTCATGATCTTCAGAAAGTATCATACTTGCTCTACCGCCAAAGGGCAGTTCAGTAATGACGGTAGTTAGTTTATCCAATTCTGCTTGCTCCTTAGCCGACAGGTCCGCTTTGTCTCGGAGAGTCCGGTATCGATTCTTCATGTCCTCAACCGATTTTGACTCATCGGTATCTAACCCGAACGCGGGAGACATTACCAGTTGGTGTAAAAGGAGCGTGTTAGGGGCACCGGAAAATGGATAGAGGCGAATTTTCCCTCTTTCGCGCATCAAATAGTGAAGTTCCCCTTCACCTGCCTGTTGCGCGGCCATGGGCGAGTGCGTCGTTGCAACGAACTGAAAATTCGGTAACCATTTGTCAAGAAGTGATAATAGTTGGCGTTGCCGCTTTGGATGGAGATGCAGGTCAATCTCATCAATGAGGAGGAGTCCCTTTGCGGTAAGCGGTTTTTCCTGTGAATCACCAGAGACTTCTGAAACTTGGAACAACAAGTCGCCTATCCAAGCTGCCATTGCGAGATACCCGTCGCTGAGACAATGTAACGGCACAATACCATCTGGAGTATCAAACAGTAAGTGCCCCTTCTGTTTATCAATGCTGTGAAACTTTATCTTCGGTAGTAGCTTGCTGAGTACCTTTCGGACGGTTTCCAATGCAGTGCCGTTTCCTCTGTAGTCGAGGTCCATTGCCCAAGAATCGATCGATTTGGTGGTCGCATTAGGGTCGAATAGGGTAGCGACGCGTTGTGCTCTTTTGTTTGTGAATTCCGATGTCTTTGTTCTTCGACTGTTTGCTGTATTGAGATGGCGGGACGCACCGAAACCGAGAACAAAGTAGTCCTCCTTTTTCCCTTTGAGTGCCTTATCAAGCCAGGCGAGACTCTGTTCGTTTTTCTTGATGACATCAGTGCGGGTATCTTCGGGCGCGATCTGTAAGCGAATCTCGCGTTCCTCTCCTTCCGTTGTAACCAAAACGGCAGAGATTTCACATCCGCGCGTTTCGGACCGGACCCAGTCGGAGGGTTCTCCTAACAGATCCGTTATCGCGTCACTACCCCCAGTTATCAAGGCAATAACTTTCAGAAGTGTACTCTTACCCATGCCATTTTCAGCCAGCAAGAGGGTCCACTTGCGGGTGCCGCCATTCTCGTCTTCAAATGGTAGAGCAATATCAGAAAAACATTTGACATTGTTCAAACGGATTGATTTGAGAAACATTTAATCTACCCTCTTATGGTTGGATTGACGTTTGAATTGAATGCCTCTATATCCGAGTTTCTCATGATGTCACCGGCATTGATCCGTATGCTTCCTGTGGCCTTTTCGGTCAGAGTTTCAAAAGGATCTTGGCATCGGTGTAACTGTGGTTCAGTATCACAATGATAGACCACATAGAGCCAGTACCGATCGCGATGATTCATGGCTTGCCTCCATTCGTTTGCTGTCAATTCAACACCCGCAATTCCTGTACGTCCTTTGACTTCAATATAACGTACCTCACCGTTTGAGTGTCTGGATTGTAAGTCAAACCCTTTTTTGAGGCTCGGATTAGAGACATCTTTGACTTCAGCACCACGCTTGCGTTCATGTTCTATAGCAGTCTTGATAGCGATAGCCTCGGCATCTCGTAGTGTCTTTGTCGGGAATTCTTCAGTTGGAGATTCAGTAACAAAGGCACGAACATAGACAACTACGGGACCTAATTGAGTATTTTCAATTTCCTCAGTAAGACTTGCCACTGCTTGTTCACGTTTCGTAGGAAGGGCATTGAGTTCGTTCTCACAGTTGTTCAGTTTCGTCTGCGCTGCCGGTACGCTTTTAGCAACAGCCTCTCTGAGGTCGCGTCGTTGTTCAAGAAGTTCTGCTTTCCGCAAGTTAGATGAAACCTGAATTTGCCTCTTTTTGTTTTCCAACTCAAGATGGAGCGCATCTCGGATGTGAGAAAGCTTTGGATTTCCGATGTTTTCACAGACGGAATTTTCAATAGGTTGCATTTCGTCAGCGCGGTTAATCCATTCAGCGGACAAAGTTGCAGGTATGCTGTGTTGTTCTGCCCGTGGCATCAGGGTCAACAAGAGATGCGCGGGTGTTTCTTCACATCGTCCATCCGCAAAACGTTTGATTCCGACAAGCATTTCATCAAGAACCTGAGGTCTGTCATCCGTTTGCCGTATCACAGGTATTCTCGCCAAATAGAACAGATACGGTTCATCCGCTTGTGGATCGAAATAGACTGCCCCGCGCTCACCTTCAATGTCGAATTTTTCCAAAAAGCAGAAGCGAATTGCATCAAAAATTGGTTCACCAGGGTGCAGAAAAATAGCCTCTGGTTTTTCAGATCCAACAGGCAGTGCGAGTTCACGTGAGAATGTTAACCGATCGCGTAACTGAGATGGATATCCATCAATGGCACTTTGAACAGACACAGGGCAACGGGATAACTTAAAAATTGTCTCAATATCACCGTTAACTCGATAACCAAGTAGTGGTGCAGCGTCTTCAAAGAAACTACGGACATAAGCGGGCAACATACGTAGCGTTTCGGCGGATTCTCTTTGATTTTGGACATTTCCGAGTAAACGTTTGACTTCGCTACTAACAACCGATCTCTGCCGTCCTTCAAGCTGCTTTTGTATATTTTCCGATGTAAATTGTGTGTTGATCGTCTGGATTGAGGCATCGGTTTGATTTTCCACAATGGCTTTCGTGATAAGTTCCTTCAAAGAGACTTGACTGAACTGTTGCCCAATGACATCAAAGACCTTATCATCATCCAATTCTTCGCGCATGTTTTGCATCTTTTCCAGCAGCACTTTCAGCACGCGGCCTTCGCGCGTATCTTCAGCAACGAGATTTAGCAAAACTACCTTGCGTGTCTGCTTGTATCTGTGAATTCGCCCCATGCGTTGTTCAAGTCTAGCAGGATTCCACGGAATATCGTAGTTCACCATGAGCCAACAGAATTGAAGGTTGATACCTTCCCCAGCAGCATCGGTTGCGACAAGATATTGTGCACCCTTCGGGTCACGAAAGAACTCGACTTGTTTCTCACGTTCGCTATATCTCATACCACCGTGGATTTGGGCAACTTTTCCGGTAAAGCCCAATGCCTCTAAACGTTCAATGATAAAATTCATCGTGTCGCGATGCTCAGTGAAAATAAGAACTTTCTCGTCTGGATATTCCGTTAATGCCTCCCATAGATTCTCAAACTTGCTTTCAGATCTCAGGTTGTAAACTTTTCTTGCCAATTCAACCAAGTTTTCAACATGATCAACTTCAGTTTCAAGATCAACAATTGAACGTGCAGCAGTTGCGCGCTCAAAATCCTCATCGACTTGTTCTGCCTCTTCCTTTCCGTCAACAGGCTCTTCCTCATCGCCCGTCTTTTCTTCTCTGATATCCGCATCCGAAAGTTTCGCTTGTGCTTTTTCCAGTTCCTCTGTTGACAACCTTCCATCTTTGAGATTACGAAGCGTGATTTGGAGTTTTTCTGCACGTCTGATAAGACTCCGCAGCAGCGCAAAAGTTGAACTGGCAAGCCGTCTTTGTAAAATCATCATTGCCATTTTTGCTGCACTTCGGTTGTATTGACCAGCCAGATCGAAATATTTTTCACAATATGCTGTGACGGCATCATAGAGTGATTGCTCGCTTATCTCTCCTTGCTTGAGTGGATAGGCGATGGTTTGACTCCGCCGCGGCGGGTAGATAGGTTTCTCATCAAAGGTGATCATCTCCTCCTTCATACGTCGGAGTAGATGTTTAGACTTCTCTTCGTCAGTCAACCGAGTAAAGGCATTTTGTGCTGCGAGGTGCTCAGGTAAAAGTAGCCGCCATAAGAAATAGTAAGCGTCATCTTTTCCCATATGCGGTGTTGCGGTGAGCAACAACAGATTCTTCTGTTGATCAGCGATTCGCTCAGCAAGTTCATACCGCTTTGATTTTTCTATTGTTCCATCCGCCTCGTATCGTGCAGAGAGTTTATGTGCTTCGTCAAAAACGACCAGATCATAGGGTTGTGCTTCAAGCAGATAGTCCTGCATTCGATCCTTCCGTAAGGTATCAAGGCTAATAATGGCTAAGCGATTTTCAGGATTAGTAAAGGGATTGGTATCTGCTGCATCAGCACTGGACAGAATGCGAAATTGGAGTCGAAAACAGACTCGCAATTCGCGTTCCCAGTTCCCAATCAGTCCCGCTGGTGGTACAACGAGCACACGTTCCACTTGCCGCCGGAGTAACGCTTCTTGGATATAGAGTCCTGTCATGATCGTTTTTCCGGCACCGGCATCGTCAGCCAATAGGAATCGCAAAGGATTATGCTTCAATAGGTGTTCATAAACGGCAATGAATTGGTGTGGCAGCGGATCAATCAACGACGTTTCAGTCGCAAAGATTGGGTTAAACAGATAGGCGTGTTGAAGCCTATGTGCTTCAGCAACAAGTCTCACCAGATTGGCATCTGCGCGAAAAGCGTCCGATACAAACTCAAAACGGGACTGCAGTTGTTCAATAGAGCAGGTAAGCGGTTGGTCATCGTTTTCAAAAAAGAGTTGGACAAACGTATCGTGTGACTCAACTCGACGGATTACCCTTTCCTTGTTCTGGTACGTGTCAATCAGCAATATACCAGGATGGAGATCACGTATATGGATTACGTCTGTTTGCTGTGCTACGGAACTCATTTCTACCGTCTGAAAATGCCTTGTACTTTAGATTAGAAAATCAATAGTAGCATATAGTCTACTACATCTGCCCATTTTTTCAAATAAAATTTTGAAGCAATCAGGATTATTTGGTTTTAAAAATGCCGCCCTTATAGGGCTAAAGAGGGCAGAATGCTTTTCTATACAAATGCCGTCCCTAATGAAGATTAAGAATTTAATCGGGTAATTTTTTCCGATGCCCGGTGCGGTTACAAACCGCACCTACCGGGTCTGAGGGAACATAGAATTACCCAAATATTTTATTAAACTTCATATGGGACTAAAGAACGGAAAACTACACAGCATGCCCCTACCACTTTGTCGAGTTTATAAGGTCTTCGACTTCGTCAATCTCTTTTGGAACGCCGCTTGTTAGGACCTCACAACCCGTCTCAGTGACGAGGATATCGTCCTCTATGCGGACACCAATACCTAAGTAGACTGGTGGGACCTTCCCTCTATCTTCAGCAACATAAAGTCCCGGCTCAATCGTCATCACCATCCCCGGTTGGAAGGTTTTGAAATCACCGCTCGATTCGTGGACACAATTGACATCGTGTACATCTAAACCGAGCATGTGTCCGACTCGGTACATGTAAAACTTTCGGTACTTCTCTTTCTCTATCAATTGCTTGGCTTTTCCCTTGAGCAGACCGAGACTGAGCATACCCTCTGTCAATAACTCAATTGATTTTTGGTGCGGTTCGTCAATAGAAACACCCGGACGGATACAATCAATAATGGCATAATGTGCTTCAAGGACAAGCTGATAGATTTCTCGCTGTGCGTCAGTGAAGGTGCCATTTGCGGGGAAGGTGCGGGTTACATCGCCGGAGTATCGTTCGTATTCTGCGCCTGCGTCAATAAGTACGAGCGTGTTGTCTTCAATTCGGCAGTCATTCGTTGTATAGTGGAGTGTCGTCGCGTTTCCGCCACTCGCAACAATAGTAGGAAAGGCTGGACCGTTCGCGCCGTTCATACGGAACGTGGAATCAACGAGAGCCTCCAACTCGTATTCATACAGCCCTGGTCGAACCACCTTCATTGCCGCAACGTGACCAGCGACTGTAATCTCCGTCGCCAATCGGAGACGTTGTTGTTCCGTCTCATTTTTGATTAACCGCAGTTCACTGAGAATCGGACTCGGATCAACCAGCGTGTCAAACCCTTTCCCCGAGCGAATTCGTGACCTGACAGACTGCGTAAAGCGCGCAAGGATTTCTGTGTCAACATCTTGATTGGAACCAAGGGTATAGTAAAGTCTTTCAGCACCCTGTAGATACTTCCCGATTTTTTCACTGAATTTCTCTATCGAATAGGCTTTATCTGCCCCATAGTGTCTACGAGCATTCTTAACGCCGACGCGCTTACCATTCCAGATCTCCGCCTGTCTGTCTTTCGGGCGGACGAAAAGAATATACTGATGCTTCGGATGATCAGGAGCGATAACGCAGATCGACTCCGGTTCTTCAAACCCTGTTAAGTAATAAAAATTCGGATCCGGACGATAATTATATTCGGTGTCGTGGTTCCACTTTGCCGGGGAGGCACTGGCGAAGATAGCAACTCCTCCAGGTCCCATTTTTTTAATAAAGGCTTTGCGATTCTGCTTATGCAAGCCGTTTCCTCCTTATAAAGATCAAGCGATTGTTAGAGATACTCAATGGGTGTCCCGATTTTTCCGATGATGCCACCGCTCGCTACCATTGGATAGACGGGCTTTGCCCAGAAAATACCATCGACTGGGGCACGGACGGATTCTCGGACATTGCCGAACACATCACAGATGTCAGCAACATGTTGATACATCGCAAGTTGCTCATACAACTCCGCTTTGTAATAAACAAACCCACCTTCATTGCTGAGGAGCGGCACGAATTTCTTAACAACGATTTGCCGTTCAGGAATCTGCGGTGTCCCAGAAATGAATTTATAGTATTGCAGGACATTGAACACACCGCGCACGCCTTTTTCGATGCTCTCCACATCCCATCCGTGGGTCCCTCCCAATTCGGGATCGATGGTGGGAATGCCGATCTCTGGTGCTGCTTGTGCAAGTTGTCCCTCCGGTCCCTTCTGATTGAGAATATGTCCTATGCCGAAAACACGGGCGAGTTCAAGGCAGTCATTATGTAGGGCATGCTTTTCGTCAACACGGACACGCACCTCATCAATCATCGGGTGTACACCGCCTTGGTGTAGGTCGAGGCAGTAATCGACTTGCTTAATAGCGCGCTGAAATAGATGATAGGCTATCCGCTCGCTCGATGTTCCGTCCCGTTTTCCTGGGAAACATCGGTTCATCTTGCGGTTATCCACGGGGTTTAGTGCCTGTTTCGTGTGAAACGCGTAGAAGTTAACGAGCGGAACGGCGATAATCCTGCCGTGCAACTGCTCGGGCGTGATCGTGGAGAGCACCTTGTGAATAACAGCAATTCCATTGAGTTCGTCTCCATCACTGATCGCTTGGATGTAGAGTGTTTTACCCGGGTACCCCCCGTTGATTAGGACAACAGGCAGCCGGACAGCCGTCCCATCAGGCATGCTGCCGACCTTGATATGTCCTTCCATCCGAGTTCCGGGTTCGGCAACCAATTGCCCAACTACCAGTTGACTATGGCGAATCTTATTCCTCATAACGGCTATTTTAGCACAATTGGTAAAAAGAATCAAAAGTTTTATTGGCTATCAGTTTTCAGAGGAATAGTTGTCAGTACTCAGTTGTCAGTTATCAGTTAATAGGTTTTGGAATCATCCCAATTCTCTTTCTGAAAACTGAAGGTTTTTCGCAGAAAAACCGAACTAATAACTGATGACTGATAACTATATAAAAACTTGATTTCAAGGGGATTTTCTGGTAAACTTATACGTATCATGAACACTGAAAACCAAAAGAAAATTGCTGCAGAAAAAGCGACAGAGAGTATCCAGTCGGGCATGGTTGTCGGATTAGGAACGGGTTCCACCGTCTATTACGCACTCCTGAAACTCGGTGCGATGGTGCGAGAAGGACTTGATATTATCGGTATTCCTACTTCTGAGGGGACCGAGAAAATCGCATTAGAACAAAAGATACCACTCACAACGCTCGCGACACACCCTACCATCGATCTGACGATTGACGGTGCCGATGAGGTCGATAAAGACCTCAATCTCATCAAAGGTGGCGGTGCAGCACTTGTCAGAGAAAAGATTATCGCCAACGCGTCGAAAAAAATACTGATTGTTGTCGATGAAAGCAAGGTGTCGCGTGTCCTCGGCACGAAGTTTCCGCTTCCTGTGGAAATTGTACGGTTTGGGTGGGAAGCCACACAGACTGAGGTCAATCGGATTTGTGGAAGGTCAACGTTACGCGTCGCATCTACTCAGGACGGCAGGCAAAACCCGCTAATCACCGACAATGGTAACTATATCCTTGACTGCGACTTTGACGGTATTCCCGCGCCAGAAGAGACTGAGCTGCAGCTAAATAACATTCCGGGTGTAGTGGAGAACGGAATTTTCGTCAACCGTGCTGACAAGATTATTGTTGGTACGTCCTCCGGTATCCAGTATATGGGGTAACATTAATGGTTCGACACCTGACTTTGATTTTTCTCCTCTTTTCCGCATCTATCACGGTTTCCAACCCGGTCAGGGGTGAAATATTCACGGAGAGTGGGTTGGTAGATATACCGACCGGCAATGTGATGAAACACGGGATATTCGGGGCAAGTACGTATATCGCTTTCCAACACCCCTCTGAAAATACATCCCTAACTAACGAGAATAGTGCCCTCGGCGATGCCGTTGCGGTTCGCTTTAATTTCGGGCTGCTCGATCGGGTTGAAATTGGGCTGACACACCTATGGAATGAATACGGTTCTAAACCTTCCACCGAACGGACTGGAAATCTGAAAGTCCAACTCTTAAGGGAACAAGAGGTGGGAGCAATTCCGAGTGTAGCGATAGGGATTGAGAACGTCGGCAATAAACTTCTTCCGTGGGACTCGGAAGCGGAAGCAAATGAAATCCACTCAGCGTTTCTTGCCATCAGTAAAACCTTTAATCTACCTCGGATTCACCAATTCTCTGGACACATCGGCATGGGGACGCAGCGTTTCGCGACTGAGGAAAGTCCCATAGGTTTGTTTGTTGGACTGAGCAAAGAATTCCAACCGGCTTTCGCGAGAGGCGACATTACGACGAGTTTGGAATTCGATGGTGTAGGTGTGAACGCGGGGCTGCGGTATATCACGCCAAGTGGCCTTCGGGTCGCACTCGGTGCTGAAACGTTGAACAATCCAGACGAATTAAACTATCTCGTTGTCGTCTCATGGTCAAATGAGCAGATGCTTGAACAGATCAAGGAAACGAGACGACTGGCAAAACGCGCGACAGAACTCGTGGTTGAGGTAAAACGCGCGATCACACAGCGAAAATCGGCGGATAAAACTACTGAGACACCTTCGCCTCAATAGATTCCATCACTTTTTGGAGCGATGTCAGAAGTTCAGACAAAAAGTCTTGGGGTGGCACGAGTATAATTTCGATCCTCCGATTTTTGGCTTTTGCTTCCGGTGTTTCAGCGGTATCTATGGGTTGGTAGAAGGCGTACCCTGTTGCTGCCAAACGTTCCGCACTGACATTGGCGTGTTCCTGCAAGTACTTCACAGCGGCGATTGCGCGTTCGGTGGAGAGGTTCCAATTCCGCAGTGCTGAGCCGCCGATGGGTGTATTATCCGTATGTCCCTCAATCCGAATCGCGTAATCCGAATAGTCTGCGTTTAGCAACACTTCTTCCGAAATTGCGTCCAGAAGTCCTTTTCCTTCGGCACTCAGAATCGCACTGCCTGTCTCAAACAGAATTTTTCCTTTAACATCAAGTGTCAACCGTCCTGCCTCATCCAACACAGCACCCACTGTATCTTTAAACCGCTCTTGGATAGCCGCAATTGAACGTTGCGACTGCTCCCGAATCCTCTGTAATTCAGATTCAATCTCAGTGAGTTTTGCGCGGAGACTTTCTTTCTCTTGCTCAAGTGCGCTTTTGTCCTGTTGAAGTGCGTTCCGTTCCGTTGCGATTTTCCGAGCGGCTTCGCTTGCATTTTGCAATATCTCTTGCGTCTGCCTAAGTTCTGAACGTGTTTTCTCCAGCGTGGTTTGCGTTTCAGCTAACTTCTTTTCCAGATCGGCTTTGGCGGTTTCAGTTTCTTGCAATGTGGTTTTGGTCGTAGCCAATTCAGTTTGTGTCTGTTTAAGTTCGTCCGAGGTTGAATGGAGTCGTACCGCCAAAACGATGGCAGCAACAGCAACAATACAGATAGATACAATCGCCAGAATTCCTTTTTTAGACATTTAGTTCTCCTTGTAGGCTAAGGATGGCTTCAAAGTTATCATTTTTTGAGGTTTTGTTCTTTTTCTCTATGCCGCACGTCATGCAGCGGTGTGTCAGGATATAATTGCCGTGCTTTACAGTAAACCCTACCGGTTCCATCAACCCACGACAAGATGCGGCTCGGTCGCCGGGATTCACATCAACGTGCTGGCTCCAGAGACATTCTGGACAGTGATTGGTGTAGCCGTCTCCCGTGACAGAAACACCGCAATGTGAGCAAGTAAAATCTTCAATATGGCGTTGAAATTTTTTGTTCACTGGTCAGTGCTTATATTCTTGCCATGTGCAAGTCGGTCTAATGTTCGTTTTAGACTCGGAGATGCGGTAGCAGCGCGTTCTAAATCCCAGAAACTGCCTCACCAAGTTCATCCTCAACTGCCAGAATTACGTGCTTTAACCTCATTGTATCAGACTTACTCCGGCAGTACCTTTGGGTCTGGTTCGTGAAAGGACAACCTCACCTACTGTGAACCCATTCTCTAAAAGGATGCGAATGTCCTCAATATCAGACGAGATTTTAACCGATGTTCCTGCCCTTGCAGGTGTGAGCAAAGCACTTCTGTGCCGTCAATGCACGGTTCTGTTAGAAGCGTACTGCTATGCGTGCTAACAAACACTTGGCTCTGATGGATTCTCGGTATACGGGCAAACAGCGGTACAAGTTTAGAGACAATGCCTATGTTTAAGGAGAGTTCAGGCTCCTCCAACAAAACAAGCGATTCATTTTCAAGGAGTGCCCACAAAAGCCCAATCAACCGAAGCACTCCATCCGAAAATTGGTCTTCGCGCTGCCACGCTTCGTTCAACTGCCAATAGGAATAACGCGCTTGTAAATGTGGATGCCCTGTGCGTTTATTTTGAATAAACGCTAATTCCTCAAACTGCGGCACCACAATTTTCAAGGCACGTTCAATCCTTTTGAGACGAGCACGGCGGGTACTCGGATGCACACTCGCGACTCTTTCAAGGAAAGCCTGACCAAAAGGGTCGTCTTCAATAATTTTACCTTGTATCGAATCAGCAAAACGAATGAGTTGCGGGACCAGATGGAGATAGGTGACCTTCCGAAGAAATCCCCCAATCTCCCGAAACTTCGCGTTGGCAGCGATCTGCTCAAGTGCGGTCTGCGTAAGGCGATCCGGGTCTTCGTTGTCCTCTGCATCAGGTCTATCAAGAAGGCATTCATCCTCTCTCCAGACGCGTTCATAAGTGAGATGCGTTTGGCAATGTTCACGATCTGCTTGACGAAACCCCACGCTATATCGCCATGTGGCGGGGGCATCCGGCGTGTCCGAGATGTGAATTTCGATGGCAACCTCTGGATCTTGCCGTGCGGATAGGCACCGAATTTTGGAAACACCCCCTCGGTCACTGACTGCTTTTTGGAGTCCACCACCTTCGGCTTTGGCGATATCGCGGAGAAAGCGAAAGAGGTCCAACAGATTCGATTTACCTGAAGCATTCGGACCGACAATAAATTGGCGTTCCCGAAGCGGTACATTCATCTGTTGAAAATTTCGCCAGTTTTTGACGATAAGCCGATTGATAATCATAACGATC
This sequence comes from Candidatus Poribacteria bacterium, assembly GCA_026702755.1. NCBI lineage: Bacteria > Candidatus Poribacteria > Candidatus Poribacteria bacterium. The sequence goes on from JAPPBX010000031.1 coordinate 120,903, forward strand.
GGTTCCTTTAAAAAATTTCTATTTTCGCGAATGTGATATGGAAATAATAACATATCCAAGGCAGGAAATCAAACCAAAACGGATAGCCTATCCCGTTCTTAGAGAGGTAGGATAACAAGGAAATTACGCCTAATGAAAATTTAAACGTCTATGAAGGGTTTTAGATCCCACAGCAGGATTGTGCAGTCGTGACTCCCGCTTGCGAGAAGTGTGTTGTTTGGTGAAAAGGCGAGTGACTGTACATCCGTCGGATGGCCCCAGAAGGTTGTGATTTCCTCACCAGTAGCGACTTCCCACAACCGAATTGTCATCTTCTGCATTCCTTCCTCCCTCCGCCACCAAGTCCCGGATGCGAGATACTTACCACACGGTGAAAAAGCGAGGGCGTACGGTTTCTGTGTCTGTGGCTGCGGTATCTCCAAAAGTGTTGCCAGCGTTTCAGCGCACCACAAACGGAGTCCGCCGAACTTCCCTGTAGCAATTACGCTGCCACATGGTGAGAACGCTACTCCCATAAGCGTCCGAGGTTCATCCAAGGGAAATGTCCCAATTTGTTCACCCGACGCAACATCCCATAACTTAGAGGTTTTATCGCTTGAACTACTGACCAGTCGCTTGCCGTCCGGTGAGAAGGACACTGACCAGATGAAATCTGTATGTCCTGTGAAAACTTTCAACTTTTCGTTACGTTTGAGATCGTATAGATAGATTACGCCCTCTCTACTTCCAACTGCAATCTGATCCCCCGTCGGTGCGAATGCCATACGCCAAACTAAGTGTGACTGTTCAGTAAATTCAGCAATCGGTTCATCAGGCTTCTCAGCATCCCACACCTTGACATTTTCTTCGTTCTGAACAGTGGCAGCCAGCATGTTTCCACACGGCAAAACAGTAAAAGAGGTGATACGTTTATCCTCTAATAATGTTTTCTGTGCCTGTTTACGTTCAACATCCCATAACACAACTCCCATGCGATAGCCCTTCGTGGCAAGGGTTGCTTCATCCGGCAAAAACATTATGGGATCTGGATAACAGGCAAACTCACGAAGCGTTGAAGATGTATGAATATTACCAGCCTTCTTAGCTTTTTTGTCGGCAATAGCCAACTGTGGGAACTTCTTAAACCATTTGGCATCAATGCTCTTCGGGTGCAATTCGAGGGTGTATAGTTTTTCACGGAGTTCCATATTCCAAATCTCAATCGTATCTTCCCGATCAACAGCGGCAAGCAGCACACCTTCTGACGAGTAGAATAGCTCTTTCGAGGATTTACCTGAGTCTGTATAAATTATTTTTTGTACACCCTTTCGGAGCTCCCATACACGCAGTATTTTCTCTTCACCGTCTTCACCGATTGATGCAGATGATGCCAAGAATAGACCGCATGGCGAGAAGACAATACGATGTCCCCACTTACTATGTTCTGTGAGGTAAGCGAAGCGTTTACCCGTCGCGATTTCCCATACAGAGATAAAATTGTAAATACTGCCGGCAGCCTCAGTTTTGCTTAAGGTTTCATCGGGACACGCACACGCTATCAGACGACTATCTGGAGAAAAGACAAAATTTCTACCCGCAAACTTAGCGATTGCCTCACCCGTTTCTGGATGCCATACGTAAGTTTGTGTTCCTTCTGTGCCAGGGTTAACAAGTGTGCGTTCACCGTCTCGGAACGAATAAACTTTAGGATTACTTACAGTAGCAGCGAGGAATTTGCCGTCCGGAGAAAACTCAAGATGATTAACATCATTTGATTGCGTATCACGTTCACCCCGATTCATCTGTGCAATGCACACACCTTGATGAACATCCAATACTTCAACATTGCCATCCCGATTCGCTATGGCAATCCACTTGCGATCTGGGGAAAAGACAACATGCGCATAGATATTCTGCGCTTCTGTCCTATCCATCCGTGCGATGCACTCACCACTCTGAACATCCATCACTTTGAGAACACCATCCCAATTGGCGATAGCGATCCACTCGCCATCGGGTGAAAAATCAGCACTGGCAATCAACCCTCGCTCTGTTTCCCACAATGCAATAGGGGACTTTGACGACATTTCATACCACCAGAGTCCTATGCGGGTTTGAACGGCGAAATATATACCGCTGGGAGGGAATGACAGTTTCGGTCCCGGACCAGACGATACAATTCCTTTTCCCAATCGGGCAATCGCGCCTTCTGGCAATGCCCACGTTGTTCCTTCAGAGTCGCCTAATACTACATTGAATGGTGCTGGTTTTCGGCTTTGCATTGTATTTATTCCCTTAATAAGTTCAATGTCCCTTGTTATAGTAAAGCCCGTAACTATCTATACACCAACGAAAGGGCGAGGATACAATCCTCGCCAGCAAAGGAGAGGGGTTTTTGTTTGTCAAATGTCAACTTATTTTCAGGCTTTATTATAAGAATTGATAAAGGGTTTCACATCCCACAATAGGATTGTCCCATCAAAACTCCCACTCGCCAGCAGCGTGCCGTCCGGAGAGAAGTCGAGTGACTGCACGTCTGTCGTATGTCCCCAGAAGGTATGAATATTCTCACCTGTGGCAACGTCCCATAAACGTATCGCCATCTTTTTCATCCCTTTCTGCCACCAGGTGCCAGAAGCGATATATTTACCACACGGAGAAAAAGCGATCGCATAAGGTTTTATGCTGTTCTTGGGTTGTGGTATAGTATCCAAAGGTATTGGTTCTTCAATGTTCCACAAACGTATTTCCCCGTAAAGTCCAGTAGCAATAATATTAGCACATGGAGAAACCGTTATTGAATAGGTACGTGAATCTTTCTTCTTGGACCAATCAATAGAGGCAAAACGAGGATCGCTCTTCAATGTTTCCCATGCTTGTTTCTGTTCTGTTTTCTGTTCAGAAGTTAATATGGCAAAAGCATTTTTCCGTGCAGCGTCTGAATATTTAACCCGATTGATTTTTGCATGTAACTTTGCAACGAAACTTTGTTTATATTTCTGTGGTACTTTCCATAATACAGATCCACCACCATCACTGTCACTCACAATTGTTTGTCCATCCCGAGAAAACCACATTGAATCCAGATCGGAATCTGTTCGGGGTAGAAATGTAGGTTCACGAAGTGTTACCCATGAGTTTGTTTTGTCAAAATTTCCTAATTTGTTGTGAAATGAACATGCGGTTGCTAGCTCTGGGCATTTCGTTAACCATATTGAACCGATGCTCCCAGGTAATCGTTCTATTGATTCTACCTTTTTACGACGTTCTACATCCCATACTTCAACAATATTCGTGGTATCAGGAAATACAACAGCAAAGAGTTTTCCTTCCAGCGAATATGCGGGTACTAAGCGAGTGATTCTGAATTCAAAATCATAATATTTAGCGTTCCAATAATCCATGTCCCAACGTTTAGAATCAATACCGCTATGTGTCCAATCCTCCTTGAGTGCACCTTTTTCGATTTCCCAAACTCGTAAATTTCCTCCTCTGTCCGCTGATACAATGAATTGACCGCAAGGTGAAAAGGTGACAATATCTATCCAATGCTCATGTGCCTTGAAATATGCAACGCGTTTGCTTGTTGCTATGTCCCAAACTGAAATGAAAAGTTGATGTAAACCATCATCGCTATTAGCAGTGTCATCTGGACACGCGCATGCAATTAATCCACTATCTGGCGAAAACGCAAACTTGTTACCTGGAAACTTCGCAACTAATTCACCTTTCCCAGAATCCCAAACAGCAGTTTGCGAACCGTCTCGTGAAGGTGTATATCCTCCGTTGTCAGAGTTAATTGGTGTTTCTGTTACAGCAAGGTATTGCCCATTAGGAGAAAATTCGACTCCTGCATAGATATTGAACCCTACGTTTATGGGCTCTAACTGAACCTGTGTGACGCATTCACCATGTTGAACATCTAACACCTCAACCCCTTGTTTCCACGGAGCTGAGGCAATCAACCGACCATCCGGTGAAAAGACGAGAAAATCAACAAAAGAAGATAATTCGTATCTTTCCATCTGTGTGATGATCTTTCCGCTTTGGATATTCAGTACTTTTACTATTCCATCCCAATTTGCAATGGCGATTAACTTACCATCGGTTGAAATATCCACAGCGGAAATAAGCCCACGTTCTGTCTCCCACAAAGCAATCGGCAACATTGTTGAAACATCATAGAACCACAATCCCATTCCAGTTCCAACGGCAAAATATGCGCCATCTGGGGAGAGTGCTACACTATCCAAATCTGGAGACGAGTTGCGTACCCCTTTTCCAAATCGAACGATTGCGCCTTCCGGTAATGCCCATGTGGTTCCTGTGGTATCGCCTGGTACGACATTGAAGGGTGCAGGCTTTGGACTTTGCATCATATCTTCGAGATTACAATTCAGCGCGGGTTATGAAGGTTGCATAGATAGTGGAGGTCCTGACCAAATCAGGGATATGTACGCGCTCATTGATGGCATGTCCGCCCTCGCCCCGCGGTCCATATCCGACTCCGGGCAAACCTGTATTGACGAAATAGTGTAAGTCTGTAAACCCCGTGGTGCCCTTAAACCGCGGTTTATTGAAGCGGACAATACGGACCGCGTCGGCGAACGCTTGTGCTATTGGGGAAGTGGTATCCGTCAAGCAGGGTTCAATTCGCAAGATAGCGCGTGCTTCTGCGTCCAAATCGGGGTAGTATTGACATGCGCCAGAAATCGCTTCTCGCAATTCAAGCTCAGCAAATTCAAGTTCCTCGTTTGGCGTAATCCGGCGGTCAACTGAAAACGTGACGCTTGCTGGGACAGTGTTGACTTTGTCGCCATCGGTGCCGTGAAAGGTTCCACCGATGTTCAACGTTGGATAACGGTCGCTGCCATCAGGGAGTTTAAATGCCCGTTCCGACGATTTTAAATTCCGTTTAACCCGTTGGAGTGCTGTCACGAGTTCGGCAGTCTTCTCAAAGGCGTTTACTCCCTTATCCGGCTGCGCACCGTGCGCTGCTTTGCCCTTGACCTCAATTTCCAACCAAAGCACACCGTTATGTCCGTTGCCGATGTTCATCTCCGAACCGCCCTCACAGTTGACAACATAGTCCGCATTAACCAAACCTTCCTCAACAACGTATCCCGCCCCTAACTGTCCGCCGGTCTCTTCATCGCAGGTGAATGAGCATTCGACGTTGAATTTGGGTTTAACCCCAGTTTCTTGGACAGTCTCAATTGCAAACAGAAGCGCTGCGATGGCATCTTTCATATCGTCGGCACCGCGTCCGTAGAGCCACTCGCCATCAATCTCACCACTAAACGGATCACCGAAACGCCAGTCCCCGGCAACGGGAACCACATCGTAGTGTGCGTTGAAATGTACCGTCTTTTCTGCACCGACATCCCAACGTGCGATGAGGTTCAGTCGTGGATGGCTGTCCGCATTCGGAATAACCTGTTCCGCACGACGTTTCGGGACCTTGGCAATCCGTGTTTGCATCCCTAATGCTTTACATTTCGCCTCAAGTAGCCCAACGATCTCGGCATAATTCTCGCCGGGTGGATTGACCGTAGGAATTCTGACAAGCTCCTGCAGCAACGCACAGAGTGCGGTCTGATTGTCCTTGATATAGGTTTGAACGGACATTTTAGATCTCCTCAGTCGCCATTATTTAACAACTGCTTGATCCCCAGGTGACAAGTGTTCGACGGTTTCACCGGTTTCCGTGAAGGTACGGGTGACGCTAACAGAGGCATACGTCCACAATATTTTCATGGGTGCATCGCTCTCATTCCAAAATCGGTGTGGAATGCCCGCGGGAACGAATGTTGTGTCAAAGGCTTTCATAGTGAAAACCTCGCCATCAACCTCACAAGAGGCTTCACCTTCAAGAATCGTAACGGATTCATCGCAGTTGTGGTAGTGGCGTGCAATTGCGGCTCCCGGGTCAAACATCGTCACGCCGTTGGTGAGTGAAGTGGAGTCGATCCATTTACCGGCTAACGGGACGGTTTTCACGCCGGTGCCTCGATCGATAGGGTTCTGTTTCTCAAAATCAATGATGTGTGCTTTCGTGCTCATCTCATCCGTCGCCTTTCGTTAAGATTTGCTTCAGTTTAGCACGAAGAGGGAAAAATTGCAAAGGATAAAGGGACGATCCACTTTCAGTTATCAGTTGTCAGTGATCGGTAGTCAATTGGACGGAAGAATCGCCGCAAATCCAGCAATTGCCTGCTGTATCTCCGCTTCGGTGTGTGTCGCCATGACGGTAAGCCTCAGGCGACTCGTGTCCGGCGGCACAGCCGGGGGACGGATCGCTGGCGCGAACACCCCCTCGGCAAGCAATGCTTCTGCGGTGCTTGTTGCTCGCTGCGGATTTCCCAGTACCACTGGAAGAATCTGTGTTTCGCTCGGCAATAGCGTGTAACCTAAATCAATCAACGCCTTTTTGAGGCACTCCGCGTGCGAGAACAGACGTTGCCGTAAATGCGGCGAAGAACGCATCACATTAAGCGCAGCATTCGCCGCTGCTAAGGTCGCGGGTGGCAGCCCCGTTGTGAAGATGAAGCCCCGCGCTCTGTTAATAAGCAGTTCAATCAATGCGTGACTTCCGGCTATATATCCACCGAGTGCCCCAATCGCCTTGCTGAATGTACCCATCTGGATAATGGCTTCCCCTTCCAGTCCAAAGTGCGCAACGGTGCCGCTTCCATCCTCTCCCAACACGCCAAACCCGTGTGCGTCATCTAACAACACCATCGCCTCATGTTCTGCAGCGAGATCGCAAATATCGGGCAGGGGGGCAATATCGCCATCCATGCTAAAAACACCATCTGTCACGATGAGTCGCCGCCGAAACGTAGCAGACTCCGATAACAAGACCTTGAGGTGTTCCATATCGCAGTGCCGATAGACTTTTTTGGTGGCACGACTGAGGCGGCATCCGTCTATGATACTGGCGTGGTTAAGCGCATCGCTCAAGACGAGATCGCCTTCACCCGCAAGGACAGGGATAATACTCGTATTGGCAGCATAGCCGGAACTGAAAACAAGCGCGGCTTCGGTTCCCTTTGTCTTCGCAAGATTGGTTTCCAAAACCGTATAGAGTTCGTTATTCCCCGAAATGAGACGGGAACCACTTGCCCCGGTACCGAAAGTTTGTGTTGCTTCAACAGCAGCAGCGATAACCTTGGGATGCGTGCTCAACCCCAAATAGTTGTTTGAACCGAGCAACACAACGTTATGTCCATCAAGATTGATTGTCCCCGTTGGGGCACTCATGACGGTGCGTAGGTGGCGGCGTAAACCTGCTTGCTCCAGTGCTTCACATTCTGTGTCCAACCAGTCGTAGTTATACGTCATAAAAAATAAATTCTGAAAACAAGCGAGGTAGCAAACCTCGCCAGCGAGTGGCACGCCTGCCTATCCGATGAACTGTCTCAGAAAGATGTGGCTTTGGCTTAAAGCACGCTGCCGCGTCTCTAATGTCTCTTCATAAGCCCGATCTTCTACTTCAACACAGACGGCACCGTTATACCCGGTATCACTCAAAACGGAAAAGAAACTGCCCCAATCGACATCGCCAAGTCCCGGCAGCTTCGGTGTATGATACGACAGAGGCGTTGCGAGGATGCCCACTTCATCAAGCTTTGCTTTGTCCAATCGCACATCTTTCGCATGCACGTGGAAAATCCGATCAGCAAAGGTAACGAGTGGTTTTAAGTAGTCTATTTGGAGCCATATACAATGGGACGGATCGAAGTTAAGCCCGAAGTTGGGGGAAGGAATCTCCTCAAACATTCGTTCCCAAACTGCAGGACAATAGGCGAGGTTTTGCCCAGCGGGCCACTCGTCCTCTGTGAAGAACATGGGACAATTCTCAATACCGATACGGATACCGTGGTCGGAGGCGAATTGGATTAGAGGCTCCCATACCTTCTTAAAGCGGTGCCAATTCTCATCTATTGTGCGCGTCTGGTCTCTACCAATGAACGAGTTTACGATGTCTACCGACAGACGTTCCGCTGCCAGAATCAGCTGCTTGAGGTGTTCGCTATAGATAGCTGCTTCCGTTTCGTCAGGTGTCAGCGGATTCGGGTAGTAGCCTAAGCCGCTGATTGTTATCCCCGCATCCGAGACACATTGCAGGATTCCATCCACTTCCGCATCGGAAAGTGTCGCTACGTCAACGTGCGTAACGCCTGCATAACGCCGTTCCGCTTTCCCTTTGGGCCAGCACATCAATTCGACGCAATCATAACCGGTGTCAGCAGCGAATTGGACGACCTGCGCCAACGTCTGCTCCGGCAAAATTGCACTTACAAATCCAAGTTTCATTATGTAACCTCTTTTCGTTTTTGGACATTTTACTACAGAAAGGTGCAGCTCGCAAGTGCATATTGAGATTGCTCCATTCAGGGAGTCGGGATTCGGAAATCCCTCCTACAGAAGGATTGAATGACTCCGCTGAGAAAAACGTTTGACAAAAATAAAAATCGCCCGTATAATTCTCGCGCAAACGGTCAGTGGACTTTATCAACATACGTCAATTACAGACGGAGAGGGGCATAATGACACCCAAACAGCGATACCTTTTTGACTTAACAGGGTACATCCACCTCAAAAACGTCCTCAGTGATGAAGAATTGAAAAACGCCCAGGATGCGGTCGAGCGATGCGTCCAAACGCCAGAAGATGAACTTCCGCCCGGTATTAGTTATGGCGGTGGTGGCTATTCCAACGGTTTCTCGTTCGACAAATCGCTTGAGGCACTCACACTTCACCCGAAAACATGGCCAATTGTGAAGGAACTCACCGGTAATAAACCTCGTTTTAATCGAGGCAGTCTCGTTGCCAAAAGGCCAGAACATGATCAGGTTATCGGCAAGTTGCACTGTGCGCGTGAAGATTGTGGATGGCAGACGCGTCGCCATGATGTCAGGGATGGACGGGTTCATTGCAACGACTTCGTTGTTTTCTTTTATTTCGCCGATGTCCTTCCCGGCGATGGGGGTTTAGTCGTACTACCGGGTTCCCACAAAGCGAAATTTGAACGTCCAGAGGGGCTCTTCTTCCCGGATCCAGAGAACCCACCGGACGAACTCCATCCGGCGTTAGTTAACGTGACAGCGCGCGCTGGCGATGCGATTGTCCTGTCCGAACTGCTGACGCACGGAGTCCTCATCTGGAAACCGAAGGATCGATATCGAAGGTTCCTCATCTTGCGTTACAAAACACAGTTTTTCCAAGATGCCAGAGGACACCGGGACCCATTTCCACCTGAAGTAATGAAACGACTTTCCCCCGAAACCCTTGAACTTTCACAACCCGCATCTTATACACATATCAAGGATATTGTCAAAAGTGAACATGTCCAACTCACCTAAAAGGAACGAAAAATGACACCAGAACAACGTTATCTATTTGACGTTACAGGCTATTTACACATCAAAGGGGCAGTCAAAGGGGATGCCCTCAAGGAGGCACAAGAGGCTGTGGATCGATATATTCATACGCCCCTTGATGAACGTCCCGAAGAATTTACGACGCGTCCCCGCGACTTAGAACCCGGCAAAGGTGGAAGATACGAACACGGATTCGCCTTTGACCGTTCACTTGAGGCGATGACGGTGCATCCGGCTATCTGGCCCCTTATCAAAGAGTTCACCTTCGATAAGCCGCGGTTTGTTACTGGCACTCTCACCCTTGAACAGCACAATCCGGACAGACTCGCGATGGGAACAAATCCAGCAGGTTTGCACTGCGCACGCGAGGGACGGCACTGGCTCACCCGCTATGAAGTTCAGAATAGCCAGATCTACTGCAACGACTTCGTGGCGTTCTTCTATTTGACAGATGTGGAGCCCGGCGACGGTGGGCTTATCGTCATCCCGGGTTCGCATAAGAGCAAATTCGAGAGACCTGAAGACCTTCTCACCCCAGGCCCCGACGGCATTGATCCTGAACCAGATGATGTTTTCACCAATCTCACACCTAAGGCGGGTGATTTTCTCGTCATCTCTGAACTCTTGACGCACGGTGTCTTACGGTGGAAACCGAAGGATCGAGACAGACGTTTCCTTATTCTCCGCTATCGTCCGCAATACGACGGTAAGCAAAGTTTACCAGAGAAAATCGTCAACCGTTTAACACCTGAAGTTCAAGAACTCGTGCAAACGGCATCCTATGGACATACAAAAGAGATCGTCAAACAAGACGTTGTGAAGTTGACAGTTTAGCGGAAACTTTTCACGATAGGAACAATCTCCTGATCTCAACAGCGAAACGCAATGGAGGAATCCAATGGGAACACAATACCGTGTTTGTATTGTTGGCTGTGGCAGAATGGGTGGTACAATTGATGAGGAAGTCCGTGCGACACCACACGGCGCGTTACCCTATTCGCACGCAGCGGGATATACTGCTTTCGAGCGGACAGAACTTGTCGCCGCCGCAGATGTGGTCGAAGAGAAGGCACAATACGTCTGCAACAAATGGGAGATACCGAAGTACTACTTAGATTATCGCGAGATGATCGTTGAAGAAAAACCGGATATTGTCAGCATCGCCACACGTCCCGGCAACCATGCCGAGATTACAGAATTTGCTGCTGAAAACGGTGTGAAGGGTATCTATTGCGACAAACCGCTTTGTGCTTCTATGGAAGAGGCAGACGCAATGGTGGAAGTCTGCGAGAAACACAATATCAAATTCAACCTCGGCACGCAGCGGCGTTACACGCCGGGATACATCAAAATGCGTGAGATTCTCGAAAGCGGTGAACTTGGCGACAGACGTTCTATCATCGCCTATAGCGGGGGTTCTGCGCTTTGGGGATATACGCACGCCGCGGATATGCTCCTCTTCTTAGCAAGCGATTCTCCAATAGAATACGTGCAAGGCAACGTTGCTGTGGACGACGCTGACTTTGAGGACAACCGCACGGAATCCGATCCGGGCATCGTAATGGGATTCATCCGTTTTCAGAATGGTATCAACGGTATCAGTATCCCCGGCACGGCTTACGAATTTGAGGTGAATTGTAGCGACGGCACAGTGCGTGCGCTCAATAATGGACTCGGTTTTCACCTCCGTAAACGGCAAGGGCAGTTTAACGAGATTTTGGAAACGCAATTCCCGCCTTATGAACGGAAAAGCGGTACTGTCGGTTGTATTGAAGACATCGTTGATGCGATTGACACCGATACCGAGACACAAGGCAATATTCATCTTGCACACCGAAGCACCGAGATGGTCTTCGCAATTGTTGATTCACAACGACAGCAAGGTATACGGGTGCCGATGCCGATGGAAAACCGAGGGCTTTATCTCGGAAGGTGGTAAAACTATTATCTGAATCAGGATTTGCAGGATTTTAGGATTGCCAGGATAAAAGGAGGGTAGTACAAAACCGATGCTTAGAAAATTTTATGTTTTGACATGCATTGTCGGCGTGGGTTTTCTGCTAACGTATGCCCCAACGGTGCCAAGCGGCGAGTCGCAATCAGAGACCGCGGCTACACGTCCAGCGAGTACGCGCTATGAACAGCGCACACCCAGCCGAGACGGAATTGGCAAATTCTATATGGGACGTGAAATCTCTCGCGTAATGGGGCACCAAGGTGCGGAATGGTTGGAACGTCCGGAACGTGAACGCGAAGAGATGCCGAACCGCCTCGTTGAGTTGCTGAAACTCAAAGAGGGGGATGTTGTTGCGGATATCGGTATTGGCACAGGCTATATCGCTCGGAAAATCTCACCGAAAATCGGTGAGACAGGAATCATCTACGGCGTTGAAATTCAGCAGGAGATGCTTGACATTCTTGCTGAGAAGATGGCAGAAGAAGGTATTACCAACATCAAAGGGGTTTTAGGCACGATTACCGATCCGAAACTGCCGCCGAATTCGGTTGATCTCGCCATTATGGTGGATGTTTATCATGAGTTTTCGCATCCTTATGAGATGATGCAGAATATCTGTCGTGGTCTCAAAATAGGTGGTAGGGTGGCTTTTGTGGAATATCGCTTGGAAGATGATAATGTACCGATCAAGCGTTTGCACAAGATGAGCGAATTGCAGGTGATTAAAGAGGCGACACCCCACCCGCTTTCTTGGGTAGAGACACTTGACGATCTACCGTGGCAGCATGTTATTATTTTTGAGAAGATTGGTGGGCAATAGACAGATTACATCGGTATTTTACTCGGCGGATGTCTTCCGAGAAAGCCTGTTTGCCGCTTTAAAGACAGAATCAATCGCACCAAATAGGACAGGCAAATTATCCACGCTAAAACTCGTTCGATTTTGGGTGAAGGTTTCGTTGATAAGATGCCCAATCTGCCACAACGTGCCGTCGCTGACAATACCATACACAGGATGTTCCATATCCTGATTTATCTTTTGCGCGGCGACTAACTCCGCTAAACATTGTCCCCAGCCTTGTTCAAAGTCGTTCTTCTTCGCCTCAACGAGTATTATCAACGGAGTGCCTACAATGAGCTTGCCCAATTCGGATCTTGTTGAGACAAAGTAATCGGGCGTGCCGCTCAGCGTTTCATCGTAGGCAAGGGGTTCCTTTATCCAGAGGGCGTAGTGTTTAGCGTACTTTTTGTAGACCTCTCGCAAAATGGGAAAGATAACAGCTTCACACCTCGCTCCCTCGGAAGCAAAAATAGGAATGTACTGTCTGCTAAATTCCAATTCTTGCAGAAATTGTTCCGAAGGTGACACGTTTTTTTCAATCTTTATAAAATCATTTTCGATGTGTCGGATGCCAAATTTTTTCTGAACGTCAGGGATCGTCTTGAAATCACTAAATGCCATTGTGGAATCCTCGAACTGCCTGCCAATTACGGCATCTGAATGTTCATCAAAGCGTGCTGACTGGTGTGAGCAACAATGAAAAAATGTATTAACTTAGGTAATCCCCGTTGAGAACATTGTAGGACAATTTTTTGAAATTGTCAAGAAAAATGTTTGACAAAAGCGCAACCGTACCGTAAAATATAACAACATTGCTAAACCTTTTGGTTAATGAAGCGTCACAATTGCTAATTGTTATAGCAAGTTGCAGCGTGCGTTTTTATGTTATGCTGCCTACAACGCTGAAAAGGGAGAGAATTCCTGTGAAGATCGCTAACACTACGATTCCACTAATAGCTCTATTGGCGTGTTTCTGCCTCGCCGTGTTAGGACTATCCACGGCATCTGCAGAACATCACGAAACGGAACAAGCGAATATAAATTACAATCTCGACATCCGTCCGATTCTTGCGAACAATTGCTATGCCTGCCATGGACCGGATGCCAAGGCTCGACAGGCTAATCTGCGGCTTGATACGAAAGCGGGAGCATTCTCTGAACCGAGCGGTTACCCGATAATCGTCCCCAATAAACCGGAAGAGAGTGAACTCCATCTCCGCATCATATCCGATGATGACACCTACCGCATGCCCCCAGCGGGCTTCAATAAGACCCTGACACCGGAGCAGATCGAAGCCATCACACAATGGATTCGCGAAGGTGCGAAATGGGAAGAGCACTGGGCGTTCACCACACCAGTCAGCCAGACACCACCGGATGTGAAGAACGATGGTTGGGTCAGAAATCCGATTGATGCCTTCATCCTCTCACGCCTTGAAAAGGAAGGCTTACAACCCGCAAGTGAAGCCGATAAACGGACGCTCATCCGCCGCCTAAGTTTTGATCTTACTGGCTTACCACCAACACGCGAAGAGATCCATCAATTCCTCGCAGACGATTCACCCGACGCTTACGAAAAAGTTATTGATGCTTTCATGGCAAAGCCCGAATACGGCGAGCACCTTGCACGCTTCTGGCTCGATGTCGCACGCTACGGCGATACGCACGGACTCCATTTAGATAACTACCGTGAAATGTGGCCCTATCGCGATTGGGTTATTGAGGCATTTACCAAAAATATGCCGTTCGATCAGTTCACGATTGAGCAGTTGGCAGGGGACCTCTTACCAGAACCGACGCTTGAACAAAAGATCGCCACCGGCTTTAACAGATGCCACGTCACGACAAGTGAAGGCGGTTCGATTGATGAGGAATACTATGTTCAGTACGCGATCGACAGAGCCGACACCACCTCCAGCGTCTGGATGGGATTAACTGTCGGATGCGCGCAGTGCCACGATCATAAATACGATCCGATCACGCAGAAGGAATTCTATCAACTCTACGCCTATTTCAATAATATCACTGAAAATGCGATGGATGGCAACCGTAAGGATTCACCCCCGGTTGTGAAGTTACCGACCCCGGAGCAGGAAGCAGAACTCGCCGCGTTTGATGAACAGATCACCGAGTTAGATGCACAGACTAAAGCACCTATCCCGGAGCTCGATGCGACGCAAATCGCTTGGGAAAACAGGATACCGCATTGGACAACACTGAAACCGACCTCGCTCTCCTCAAAAGGTGGGGCGACGCTCGAAGTCTTAGAGGATAACTCTATATTAGCCAGCGGCACCAATCCCGAACAGGAAACCTATGAGGTTATTGTAGACCTACCGCCCGGCAAATGGAGTGCGGTGCGATTAGAAGGTATCAAGCACGAATCCTTGCCGAAAGGTGGAATCGGTAGAAGTAGTAACGGTAACGTCGTCTTGACCGACTTCGCGCTTTTCATTGCGCCACCCGCACCGGATGATAGCGAGACACCTGCCGAAACGGAAAGCACCGATACCGAGGCTAATGCTGAAACGCAAGCAGAAGCAGGAAGCACCGTTGATGCTGACACTGAAGAAGCACAAGCAGAAAATACGCCTGCCGCCGAGACCGAAACTGAAGCGGAAACGGAAAGTGAAACCACCGCTGACACTGAAGCGGAAGGCACACCGACAGATGATGCAAGCGTGGAAGGCGAAACCGAAAGCACTGACCCCGACGATCCATGGACACCTATCCAAGTCGTGCAAGCCTGGGCGGACCACGAGCAAGTCATGGGTGAAGGCAATCTCGGTGGTGTCATCGCAAACGCTATTGACGATAAACCCGAGACTGGATGGGCACTCGACAGAAGAAACCAAAATCGACAAGCGATCTTTCTTGTCGCTGCGCCCTTTGGAACGGAAGGCGGTCAGTTGAAAATTCGTCTGAAGCATGAGTTTGACCTACGTCAGAAGCAATTAGGGCGATTCCGACTTGCGCTCACAGATGCAGCAACGATTTACCCCATCGGTTCTAAGATAGGATTAGGAAACTGGCACGCTGCGGGTCCGTTCACCGCTGAACACGGTAATCTCGCCTTCTATCAGGTCTACGAACCCGAAACGAAAAACGTCAACACAGGGGCTACTTATGAGGTGAACGGTAAGACCATCAAGTGGGAGCAGCAGACACACTGGGTTGACGAACAGGTACATAACGATATTGTCGGTGAAAACAGTGCGACCTATCTCTTCCGAAACATATCTTCTGTCACACAACAGAAAGCACTTTTGCACATCGGGAGCAACGATGCCCTGAAGGTTTGGATGAACGGCACTGAACTCCTCGCCAAAAATGTCCAACGAGATGCTGCCGCCGATCAAGAACAGGTACAGGTCAATCTCAAGCCGGGTAACAATACCCTACTTCTGAAAGTTGTCAACTATTCAGGGCCTTCTGGCTTCTACTTCCGTCTCGAAAGCGCGCCACCGATGATTCCATCAAATATTGTCGATATCGCTGGCACATCTCGCGGCGAACGTGAGACTGCACAGAAAGACCAAATTCGGGATTATTATCGAAGGAATATCCCACTTGATAAGACAGTCAATGAAAATGCACAGCGCGCATTCGCAGATCTGAAAGATCTATTCGCTGACTTATCAGAGGTCCAGGGAAAGCGGAATACACTCGATGGGTCACTCACAACTACACTCGTGATGCAAGAACGAGAGGAACCGAGAGGTGCCTACGTTTTAGCACGTGGTGAATACCAAAACCGAGAGGAACAGGTTTATCCGCAAACCCCGGCAATACTATCACCGATGCCGGAAGATACAGCACCGAACCGTCTCGGCTTTGCCAAGTGGCTGCTTTCACCGGAACACCCGCTTACTGCGCGTGTCGCCATTAATCGATTCTGGCAAAACGTCTTCGGCATGGGGATTGTGAAAACATCAGAAGATTTCGGCACACAAGGCACACCGCCGGTGCATCCGGAACTTCTCGATTGGCTCGCGACCGAATTTATTGCGTCTGGGTGGGATGTGCAAACGATGCTGAAATTGATGCTCACCTCGGCAACATACCGACAGAGTGCACAGGTCACACCTGAAAAACTGGAGCGTGATGCGGATAACGCCTTGCTCTCCCGCAGTCCGAGGTACCGACTCGATGCTGAAATCGTGCGTGATAACGCGCTTGCCCTCAGCAATTTGTTGTATACCAAAGTTGGGGGTCCGAGCGTCAAACCGCCGCAACCGGACGGACTCTGGAAAGCCGTAGGGTTTACCGGATCGAATACCGACACGTTTGTTAAAGATACCGGTGCTGATAAAGTGTATCGCCGGAGCCTCTATACATTCTGGAAGCGCACGGCACCGCCGCCACAGATGAACATTCTGGACGCACCATCACGGGAAGCCTGCACAATCCGTCGTGAACGTACCAATACACCGATGCAGGCGTTAATGCTGATGAACGATCCGCAGTTCTTTGAAGCGGCGCGCGCTTTTGCAGAACGCACCATCAAGGAGGGTGGCGAAACACCGGAAGCACGCATCGCTTACATCTTTGAGATGGCAACCGCCCGCCTCCCGAAACCGAAGGAGGAGACCTTGCTACTGGAGACGTTCCAAATCCACCACCAAGAGTTTGAGGCGAACCCAGAAGCAGCCAAAGAACTGATTGCTGTCGGTGAATCACCACCTGATGAAACTTTAGATGCAGTCGAAGTTGCTGCATGGACGATGATTGCAAACCTAATTCTCAATCTGGACGAAGTCCTAAATAAGGGATAGCAGGACATATCACTTGCCCTTCTACATTTTAACCATCTACTCGTGCATTTAAATATTGTATCAGAGACGAGTAGATGGTTAACCGCAAGCCCACACGCGGCTTGCGTCAGTGCGGTTTGTAACCGCGCAAGGAGTTAGTACACAATGGACCCAATTAAGGAATACCTGAAACTTGAAACCCGTCGCCAATTCTTCGGGAAATGTGCGTCGGGACTCGGTGGTGCAGCACTCGCTTCGCTGCTGCCAAACGTTGTCGCCAATGCGCTCGAAAGCCAAGCGAAACCGAGATTCGGAGGTCTACCAGAGTTACCACACTTTGCGCCGAAGGCGAAACGTGCTATCTACCTATTCATGTCCGGTGCACCGTCCCAATTGGATCTCTATGATTACAAACCGGATATGGGAAAATGGTTTGATACCGACCTCCCAGAATCCGTCCGGATGGGTCAACGTCTCACAACGATGACATCAGGACAGGATAAGTTCCC
Organism: Candidatus Poribacteria bacterium; assembly: GCA_026702755.1. NCBI lineage: Bacteria > Candidatus Poribacteria > Candidatus Poribacteria bacterium. The sequence continues at coordinate 138,329 of JAPPBX010000031.1, forward strand.
TATCGCGCCCTCTATATTTGAATTCAAGAAATATGACAACGGTGGCGACGGTGTATGGATTAGTGAATTGTTACCGCACACTGGAGCGATGGCGAAAGACCTTGCGATTATCAAGACGGTACACACTGAGGCGATCAATCACGATCCGGCTATCACCTTCTTCTGTACCGGTGATGAAAGTCCGGGTAAACCGAGTCTCGGCGCGTGGCTGAGTTATGGACTCGGCAGTGAAAACAGGAACCTACCTGCCTTTATTGTGATGAACGCCACATGGAGCGGTCCGAAGGGTGCACAAGCACTCTATAACCGTCTCTGGGGCTCTGGCTTCCTTCCCTCAGAACACCAAGGCGTGCTGTTGCGGAGCCAAGGTGATCCGGTGCTGTTCCTCTCGAATCCAGAAGGGGTTAACGAAAAAACAAGGAAACAGATGCTGGATACCCTCGTTGAACTCAATAAAGAACTCTACGAGGAAGTAGGCGATCCAGAAACGCATGCTCGTATCTCTCAATACGAAATGGCGTTCCGTATGCAGACAAGCGTTCCCGAACTTGCCGATCTGTCGGATGAACCCGAGCACGTCTTGGAGATGTACGGACCAGAGGTCAAAACTCCCGGCACATTTGCCAATTGCTGTATCCTTGCACGTCGGATGATGGAGCGTGATGTCCGCCTCGCCCAGATCTTTCATCGCGGTTGGGATCAACACGGTCAGCTGCCCACGAACATCCGTAATCAGGCGCGCGACATTGACCAACCCTCGGCTGGACTCGTCCAAGACTTGAAACAGCGCGGGATGCTGGACGAAACCTTAGTCGTCTGGGGCGGTGAATTCGGACGAACCGTCTACTGTCAAGGTACGCTTACGCCCGATAACTACGGACGCGACCACCATCCGAAATGCTTTACACGCTGGATGGCTGGCGGCGGTATTAAGGGTGGCGTTGTCCACGGCGAAACCGATGACTTCAGCTACAATATCGTCAAAGACCCTGTTCACGTCCGGGATATCAATGCTACGATTCTCCACCTCCTCGGCATCGACCACGAGCGGTTAACCTTTAAATTCCAAGGGCTTGACCATCGATTGACAGGCGTTGAAGAAAAAGCACGTCTTGTCACGGAGCTCTTGGCATAATCCGAAATGGTATTTTGGCGCGCTTTCAGGCGCGCCTATTTACTAAGAAAAAGGTTGGAGATATTGTTTCTTAAGCACGCCAATTAAAACTTAGGAATTGAATGAAAAAATTAAAAGCAATTGTTGTTGGTGCTGGCTGGTCGGCTGAAGGGCACACGAAAGCGTTCCAACATTACGGTGTTGAAGTCTTAGCTATCTGTGCTCGTAAACCGGATGTCGTGCAAAAAGTCGCCTCTCAATTAGGGGTCGCTGAAGCTTCAATCAATTGGCGTGAAAGCCTGTTGAAACACAAACCGGATATCGTTGCACTCACAACACCTGCAATTTTGCGGACCGAGGTCATCCAACTGGCGGTAGAACTCGGATGCCATATCATCTGTGAAAAGCCCTTAGCACTCACCGCAGAGGAAGCAGGACACATCTACAACCTCATCAAAGACACAGGACTGAAACACGGCTTTGCTGCGACACACCTATACGATCCAAGTGTCGCTTACGTCCGTCAATTGCTGACGCAGCAAAAAGTCATCGGCGAACTAAAGGAGATTGATATCGGATACAAGCGTCGGATGTCAAGTACGTCCTCTTCAAAGATGGTAAAACCGTGGAATTGGATGACCTCATTGGCGCACGGTGGGGGAGTGTTGAACAACGGACTCACACATCAGCTCGGTATGCTGGAACGGATGACAGGCATGAAAATTGTTTCTGCTGTCGGTGAAGCCAGAACCTTTATCAGAGAAGCACCGGTCGTGCCAGAGATTCGTGATTTTCGAGTGTGGAGTCGTAAAGAACTTACGCCCGAAGAAGCATCCAAATTTGAATGGCGGGTCTGCGATGCTGAGAGTAATTTCTCGGCACTTTTTTGGATGGCGACCGACACCACTAACCAAACGAACTCTCCACAAAAAATCTTGGCGACCATGCGGACACATCCGGGTGTGCCGACGGATACACCTACCGGAGGCTGGTATTTCTACGGTAGCAACGGAACGCTGGTCGGGGGAGGCAGACATATCTTATCTCCGATTACGTTGTATAATATGGACCCGCAAACCGCACCTAAAAATATCGATGAGACTGCTGAGGAATTGTCTGTCCCCAAGCAACACATCGATGACTTGCCCCGTATTGGCGACGACATCCAAAATAAATGGACTGCGCTTGTTCGGGATTTCCTCGCGGATATCGAAAATCGTCCACACGAACCCTATCTGACTTTTCAAGATGGTTGGCGTTATCAAGTCGCTATTGACGCGATTCGGACAAGCAAAGGATGGACACAGATCCCTGTAAGGGCTGGATGACCCAGCCCCTACCAAACACGGAAACGATACCCTAAATTATGAAATCTACCGCAACCTTAATTTACAAACGGCATCCGACACCTTCATCCCTCTGGAGGTATCATGCCTAAACTGGTTGTCAAGAACTTTATAAATATCCGTGAAGCAGAGATCGATATGGATAAAACCTTAGTGGTTTTTATTGGTGAGACAGCCAGCGGGAAAAGTGTCCTCGCGAAGTTATTGTATTTCTTCCAAGAGTTAATCCGCGACTTTCGGCAACACATCAGACAAATCAATACGCACCCCTCAGAATATTTGCAAACTCCCGGGCAAGAAATGTCCACGGTATTCCAGACACAAATCGCCCGCAAATTCCGAGAGTTTTTTGGTGATGCCGAGGGGGTCTCAAAACCGGTTGCGAAAAGTCAGGAGACTACCGGACAAAAATCGACTGAGGAAAAAGAGGGAACCACAAAACCCTTTGAAATCACTTACCACTATACACGGGAAAGTGCTATCAGACTGACGATAACCGACGAGAAAACGCTTCATATTGCGTTACCCGATATTATGGAGGAAGTCGAAAGTCTCTGTTACAACTTACTGGATAAATTGAAAGAGGTTAACTTAAAACAACTTGAGAGTGCCGTAACAGAGACCAATTCACTTGTCCAAACAGATACAACCTCAGAAAACGCCCAAGACACCCAAAGTGCCGATCGGTTCTATTATATTCTGAACATGGCGATCGGAATGAGTGACATCACTGAGAAATTAGCCGGTAAATATCGCGACAGCCTTTTTATTCCCGCAGATAGAAATATTGCTGCCAACTACCCAGATGCCCTTAAAAGGATTTTTTATGGTGGCATAAAAAGCGATCTTCACACGCGCGCCGCAGCCCGTTCACGCGTGAATCTCCATCTCATCGCACGCTTTTTGGAAAAAAACGAAGAATTCCTTGATACTTTTAGTACACAGAACTTTCGGAACCTTTTTAACCAAAGAATCGAGGAGGAATCAGATGAAATCGATAAACCGATGATGGAATTCCTACTGAAAAAAATTTCTTACATCTTAAACGGCAAATATGAAACAATCGATGAAATTTCCCAATCGAGGCTCTTTTCGCATCCAACCGGCGAAAATACAACTTTTTTAGAACATGCGTCGACAGGGCAGCAAAATGTTATCCGAATTCTACAAGATGTGTTCATGAGCATGCTTTACAATGAAATAATCTTTCGCGTGATTGAAGAACCGGAAGCACACTTACACCCAAAAACACAGAAACATCTCATGCACATCATCGCCTTGATGCGAAACCACATTGACAGCCAAATCGTTTTGACAACCCACAGTCCGTATCTTTTGGCGGTCCTCAAAAACCTTTTAGCCGCCGGACAACTGGCACAAAAGAATCCAGACGCTACGACTGAGATAGAAGCGCGTGTCTCAAAGTTATGTTGGCTAACAGCCGACGATGTCGAAGTCTACCACCTCAAAGATGGAATAAGTCATCCGATTGTTCAACCTGAAAAAGAACCGGTTCTCGAAAATCCGCTTGCGGACCTTCTTACAGAATTTTAACTGCCCGCCATCTCACCATACAAAATCAAGGTAAAAGAGACAGATGTACGAGAAGCACGGAGAAACAATCAAAGCACAAGCCTTCCTTGACGCATTACAAAGCGATGCTGCATCAGTCACCTTCACGAATTGTACGATTGAAGGAGTTGTCGATTTATTTTTTAGAGAATGGGAACGGGACGAAAACCAACGGATCCTTCTGAATAAGAAACTTTCTTGCATCGGGTGCACGTTTAAAAACATCGTCAATTTTCGGATGGTCGTCTTCCAAGAAGAGGTGGATTTTCGGCGCTCCCTCTTTGAAGCAGATATTGACTTCGATGAAGCCATTTTACAAGGTCCTTGTGCCTTCCGCGAAGCCATCTTTCAGAGGCGTGCTGACTTTCATAGTGCGACCTTCCATAAGAGTGCCAGTTTTTGGCGGGCAAGATTTCACAATGTCGCTGATTTCCATAGGGCTCAATTCAGGGAAAACGCCGTCTTCCACGAGGCTAATTTTCTAATTGAAGTCAATTTTCGGCGCGCGCTGTTCCAAGGAACACTCGATTGCACAGGTACATGGTTTCCTGAAGCGACAGCGTTCAATAACGCCACATTTTTCGGTACCGCTAACTTTACCGCTGCGCAGTTTGTCTCTGTTGCTGCCTTTCGCGATATTCAATATATTCCAGACACACTTTTTCATGCAGTGAAATCGAAATTCAGTAGAAAACAGCATCATCCCACAGCGTTCTATTTGGATAGCCGACACGTAGACGAAGTCGCGAACCCTTTTTTTAAACGGTATGTCGCCGATCAACAGTTCACACGCGCGTTCAATCAGGCGAACCCTATACTGGCAAAGTTATGGCGATGGAGCTCCGACTATGGACGGAGTCTTGCACTTTGGGCATCCTGGTCCCTCTTCTTCGCGTTTCTGTTCGCGCTTGCGTACATGCCGCTTCCGGCATGGACACCGACTTGGATGCAGGACTGGTCGCCTCGCTTTCATCAGACGACGGGTATTTACAGCGGTGAACCCTTAACCTTTTGGAACTGCTTCTACTTTAGCGTTGTCACCTTCACAACGCTCGGTTTTGGTGATGTCGTCGCGGACAATGCTGCTGCGCGTCTCCTCGTTACGTTGGAAGTCATTTTTGGGTATTTGATGTTAGGGGGGTTAATTAGTATCTTCTCAAACAAATTGGCAAGTCGGAGTTAATCCACTACAGACAAGGAGGTGTTTGTGAAACAAAGTTTAACCGAGTTCACATTCACGGTTTTGATATTAATAAATATCACAGGGTGCTCGGTGGTTCGGTTCGCCGAAACCCGGATTGGGTACGGAGTTAAGAAAGCCAATAAAACCAAGATGGATCTGGATTTTCAACTCGGATTTAATGTAACAAACCATAGCCTCAGTGTAACGCTGGAACATCAGCCTTATACCATATATAAACCTCGGATAACCCTCACCGATCTTGGTGTTGGTCTCGCCTCCCTGGGGCTTTTGGGAAAGGTTCTCTATGACAATTGGGATCATGACTATACATTCACCTTTGTCGATGATACATTTGATTGGTACGGTTCAGAACCGTGGGAAAAAGCAGTGATGATTGGGGTACCAGCGGACATTCTGCTCTACTGGACTTTCTCATATCCATTTGATCGAAGAGCCATAAGGACCGCAAGACAACCTCTGATAAATCATCCGTACCGCATTGAACTCCCAGATTACGATGATATTGGCATAGATTATAGGACAACAAGCGGGGCTGAGTATATTGAAATCAAGGATTTTCTGGAAAAGCTCAAAAATCGTTCAGTCCTCCAAGATATTAAATCACAAGACATCATATCACTCCAGTTTCGAGCCTCTACCCAAGTAGGGAGAAAAAAGCACAGCAGAGACTACACAGTTTCAGGCATCATCATACCGAATTTAGATCCACCGACCCCGATACAGCCTCCACCACCTCCTGTATCACAAGTTGAAGTAGATGTACAATGGATCGAACACCGTTTGCGGGTCGGTGAAAAGGCGACATTAAAAGTCACCGTAAAAAATTCGGACCAAACTACGCTTGCAGAATTCGCGGCTATAACTGACAGTTCCAATCCGCGCTTCAACAACTGGAAACTAAAATTTGGTGACATCGCGCCTGGAGCGTCAGTAACAAGAGCACTGGGTTTTAGTACAGACTCAGAGATGGCACCCCAAGAAGTACATGTTACCTTGCGTTTTGAAGCAGCCAACAACTTAACCCATCCGGAAATTCAGAAAACACTTTCCATTGTAGAGTGAAATACTGCCCCACGCGAAAAGACTTGATTTATCCAACCTTTCATGTATAATTATCATAGACAATGTCAAGTTTGACCATAACTAAGCGATCTTTTGATGGGACTTAGGGATAACCTATCCATATATAGGTTAGTAATGCCAACACGCGAATCAGATGAAACAAAAAATTTTCCTTTTCAACGCGACACTTCTGATATATCTGGCGAGCCTCACCGTTGCGAATGGACAGTCGCCTGTTGACCGCCTTCCTAACGGAGCGATCGCGCGATTTAGTCCCGGAGCTTTGGTGTATACCGTTGCGTTTTCGCCAGATGGAAAACTACTCGCGAGCGGTGGTGATGATAACGCTGTCATATTGTGGAATATTGCTGACAGAAGTGAACGCGAGACTTTCATAGAACATAGCAAATCGGTGACATCGGTTGCGTTTTCACCCGATGGGAAATTGCTCGCATCAACAAGTCTTGATGGCTATGTGAGATTGTGGCATGTTTCTTCTGAAGGCAGACGCATTTCTCTTAGACACGGTGGTTGGGTGGAGTCAGTTGCATTTTCACCCGATGGGAAAACACTTGTTAGCGGTGGAGAAGATCAAGAGAGTTCCGTTAAATTGTGGGATGTCCCTCAAAAACGCGATATCGCTACTTTCTCTGGACACGAAAGTATCGTCGAATCCGTTGCGTTTTCACCCGATGGACAGTTGATTGCATCAGCAAGTCGTGACAAGACCATCAAACTCTGGGATGTCGCGGACCAGCAATTACACAAAACCCTTTCTGGGCACAGCAGTGTCGTGCACGATATTGCGTTTTCGTTCGATGGGGAACTACTAGCAAGCAGCAGTCGTGATAACAGTATCAAACTCTGGAAGGTCTCTTCTGGAGAAAATCTTGCTACCTTTGAAATTCAGAACAACCTCTATGTCTACGCCGAAGCAATAGCGTTTTCGCCTAATGGAAAACTACTCGCCTCTGCTTGCGTTGATTACACTGTTAAACTGTGGGATGTCGTCAATCACCGAGAGGTTAAGACACTCCCGGGACACCACGGTGGGGTAACCTCTGTTGCGTTTTCGCCTGATGGCAGAATGCTTGCCAGCGGTAGCAGGGACCGCACCGTTTTACTCTGGGATCTCGCTCACTTTGGGTTTGAAATGCCGGATTCCCCTGAGGCTGAGAATCAAGAAAACGCACCTATTGTTGACTTACCGAAGGAACCAGAGCCTCCCGTCTCCGAAAGTGAAGACATCATACCACCCGATATTGTTATTCACTTACCCATAGAACGTATCGTGAATTCAACTGTCAGACAGATTCTTGTTAAAGTCAATGTCACTGATGACAGCAGGATTGACGAAGTCTGGATCAACAAGTTACAGGCGATGGTTTTGGAGACGGGTGAATTCAGGGCAACAATTTCACTTAATCACGGTAAAAACGAAATTCGTGTCACTGCAACAGATGCATATGGTAATATGGGTACACACCAATTTATTATCAAAAAGATAGAAAAAACTGACGACCTAACTTTACCGCAGATCGCTATCCGTTCCCCTACATCGGACCATGTACGTTTAGCTACTGAGCAGTTTACTATTCAAGGTAATGTCACCGACGACAAGGGTGTAAATGAAATCAGAGTGAATGGCACAGAAACGATGTTCTCGGTAGACGGTACTTTTACTAAAACAGTTCAACTACTTGAGGGTGAGAACCTTATTCGCGTAACAGCAATTGATACAAGTGGCAACATAAACACGAACCAATTTACCATCGTCCGAGATACCACTGGACCTACTATTAGCATTGACTCTCCCGCTAGTAGTGCTGATCGCGGGTTCCAACCCCCAAATATTTTACCTACTGAGTCTATCCTTGTTTCAGGCACAGTTAACGATCCGAGTGGTATCGCTACAGTCAAGGTGCAGGACATAGAAGCACAAGTTATTGGGGATAGGTTTGAGACAACAGTTTCATTGGTTGATGAAAACAATCTTATCCGCGTAACAGCAACAGATACATTGGGTAATCAGGCATTTGAAGATATAACCTACCTATCCACGCTTCTGCCAGATCCACCGCCTCGAAAAGATTACGCGCTATTGTTCGCCGTGAATACTTATGACCACTGGCCCGGACTCCGGTATCCACTAGTTGATGCAATAAACATCGGTCAAGATTTAAAGGACATCTACGGCTTTCAAGTTGAATTGATTCAGAACCCAACGAAGACAGATATTCTTCGCGTACTACACAAATACGCGCAGAAGGAATATACTCCTGAAGACCAGCTGTTAATTTTTTTTGCGGGACACGGGGATTTTGATACCAATATGGGTTATCTCGTCTCTCGAGACACAAAAAAGCCTGAAGATGACAGTCTCAGGACGAGTTACTTCTCCCACTCCTATTTCCGCGATTTTATTGACAGGATGCCCTGTAAGCACATCTTTTTGGTGATGGACACTTGCTATAGTGGGACATTTGATGAACGACTCGCCATGCGTGGTGAAGAGGAAGGCGTGTTTAGCTCTCTCTCACAAGCAGATGTTGCCCGGAAATGGACCTATACGACTCGATGGTATTTGACCTCAGGAGCTAATGAAAAAGTCCCAGATGACTCGTTATTTGCTCGTGCCTTGCTTGAAGCCTTGCGAAGCGAAGGAGGTCGTGACAACATCCTGACGATAAGGGAAATTTTAACCTACTTTGAGGAACTTAGTAATCCAAAACCCTGTTTTGGTGAATTTGGTCGAAATGCACCAGGGAGCGATTTTCTATTTATTACAACAGAATGAAACAATCAATTCAAAAAAAGGAGCACTTAAGCCATGCGAAACATGTTCGCTTTTTTTCTAATTGTGTGCTGTATAATGATCGGCTGTGCCGTACCCGAACTGATGGAAAGTACAGGTTTCCGAACGACAAACTACGCCGATGCCTCAGAGTCCGCCTCTTTACCCGGTTGGGTTCTGACTGAACTAAAGAAATATCCAATTGAGACATTTCTTTTTGAGGTAGGAAAGAGCTCTGGAACCGACAAAGGAGCTTTTGAAAATGCCTTAGCAGATGCGCGGGAAAGAATCGCTACAAGGGTTCTTAGAAAGGTCCAGTATATTATTCTTTCAAATGAGTCAGTACAATACGACATGGTGCGTGAACACTATGGCGCAGCACTGGAACATTATTGCCGAGAACCCCAGAAATTTCCAGCTTTACAACTTGGCGGACTTAGTGAACGGAACCTCTCTGTCGATGCAGCACGCACAGATCAATACACGTACGCTCTCGTCTACATCAGACGGAACGAGCTCAAGCACCTTTATGCCGAACAGGAACAGAAACTGCACCGAGAGATTAACTACATTCTTGAGAAAGCTCAAAATGCAGAGAATGCATTAGAGATAAAAAACGCAGCAAAGATATATTTACAAACTTATCCGCTTTACGAAGCACTGAAAGAGGCAGAGATTATTCAGATTGGGGCTGAATACGCACCTAATTTCAGCGATGCCCTCACGCGATTGGAAAATTCATCCAGAGATACTAGTAGTCTGTCACAATTATCTTGATAGTTGATCTAAAATCTGGTATCCTTAGG
>JAPPBX010000032.1 GCA_026702755.1 Candidatus Poribacteria bacterium
CACGCATCAAACTCAACAAATTATATCCAGCAATATAAATGTGACAGACTACTAGAAGCAGCATTTGCCCAAGAATCTATTTATGAACAAATTCGAGAGGAACTTGAGCGGTTAGACAAATTAGAGTTAGAAATCAAGTCGAAGCAACAACTGGCTCGGCAAGATCAGGAAAGGCACGCTGCTTATGAACGAAACAAAGTAGAGACCAATCAGAAGAGACAACAACTCGCTCAAGTTTCGCAAGAAAAAGATTCTATTTTTGAACAACTTAGAGTAGTGGTTAATCAGTTAAAAGCAGCGAGCTCGGAACAACAAGCGTCGCAGATTGAAAAAAATCGCAGACAACTCGTGCGAGGCTTTCGGAAGCGAAAATGTATTCGCGGCAAACTTATAAAGGAAATTAGTCGGTTAAAAGAAGTAAAATCCGAACTGGAAGAGGAAACCGGGCATGCAGGACAGCAGCTTTCGTTTGAAGAAAATGAGGTGTGTCCGGCTTATGTACAGATTCAATTAGAAATTGACGAATTGAAAACAGAAAAATCTAAGATTGAAGCGAAAATTGGACATCAAATTTTTCTGCGTTTACCGTAAGTGAATCAAATTTTCGTGCAATGTTGAGTATGCTTAACAAAATAACCTTGTGATAATTCGGTAATAGATAGTCAAAAGCAAGACTACTATTCGTGCTTTGAATACGTGAATCCCCCGATAAGCTACACGAGAAGTTTATGAAGCAGAATGTAATTCCATCAATTACCCCTATACTAAAAACATAAGGAGAACGAATGATTTCATTATCAGAACGGAGTCAAAATGTAACGCCATCGTCCACTTTGGCGATCACCGCGAAAATCAACGCGCTGATCGCTGATGGCGTAGATGTCGTCAAATTCGGTGCAGGCGAACCCGATTTTGACACACCCGATTATATCAAAGACGCTGCAATCGCCGCACTCAATGCGGGGTTCACGAAATATACCCCTGTTCCCGGCACACCGGAACTCCGGGAGGCAATCACCGAGAAGTTCAAACGGGACAATGGGTTAAGTTACAGCGCATCGGAGGTCATCGTCTCCTGCGGTGCTAAGCATACCATCTATAACATCTTTCAAGCGATCTGCGATCCGGGCGATGAAGTCATTTTCGCCGCACCGTATTGGGTGAGTTATCCAGAACAGATCAAACTCGCAGGGGCAGTGCCGCGCGTCATTGAGACAACGCCAGCACAAAACTTCTGCATGGCACCCGATCAGGTCGAAGCAGCGATAACCGCAAAGACGAAGGCGATTCTCGTCAACAGTCCGAGCAACCCGACCGGCACAACCTATGACTTGGAAACACTCAAGGCAATCGCTGATCTCGCCGTCAAACACCAAATCTACCTCATCTCGGATGAAATTTATGAGGCACTCCTCTACGACGGTGCGACACATCAGAGTCCGGCTTCGTTCAACGAGGAGACGAAAGCGATTACCTTTGTTGTCAACGGTGTTTCTAAAGCCTACTCGATGACAGGATGGCGGATTGGGTATACCGCCGGTCCCGAAGATGTGATCTCAGCAATGTCGCGTATCCAATCGCACAGCACCTCAAACCCGACATCCATTGCCCAGAAAGCCGCCGTTGTCGCATTGAACGAACCGCAGGATGCCGTTGAAGAGATGCGGAAAGCGTTTGAGGAACGCCGAGATGTGATCTGTCAGCGTTTTGACGATATTGATGGGATTAGTTATGCCAGACCGCAGGGCGCGTTCTACATCTTTCCCGATTTTTCTGAACACTACGGCAGAACAATCGACGGACAAAAGATTGAGAACTCAATGGATATAACTGATTATCTGCTCAATTCAGCAGGTGTCGGTGTTGTGCCGGGTGATGGTTTCGGTGCCGACAATCATTTGCGTCTCTCCTTCGCCACATCGTTGACGGAGATTAATCGAGGCTTAGATCGGATTAAAGAGGCGTTAAAGTAAGGTTAACGCCTTGAGGATCGGATGGGCACAGCGGAAACGCTATTTCTACAAGTAATAGCCCCAATAGGCAGGAGATATTATCGTGGCAGAACAGACGACCCCAAATCTCGTCTTCGTCATCACGGACGACCAAGGATACGGCGATTTAGGATGCACCGGAAACCCCGTTATCAACACACCCAATTTGGATGCACTCGCAGCAGAAAGCGTGCAACTACAGAATCTACACGTCGGTCCCACCTGTTCACCGACACGAGCGGGGATTATGACAGGGCACTATTGCAACTCCACCGGCGTGTGGCATACCATCGGCGGACGCTCACTCCTTCGCAGCGACGAAGTTACGATGGCAGATATCTTCCGGCGCAACGGCTATAAGACGGGTATGTTCGGGAAATGGCATCTCGGTGACAACTATCCCTTCCGTCCACACGACAGAGGCTTCGACGAAGCACTCTACCACGGCGGCGGTGGTATCAGTCAAACACCGGACTATTGGGGCAACGACTATTTCGACGACACCTATTTCCGCAACGGTTCGGAACAACCTTTTGATGGCTACTGCACCGATGTCTGGTTCCAAGAAGCGATGGCGTTTATTGAGAGGCAGGCTGAAAAGGGTGAGAACCGCCCATTCTTCTGTTATCTCTCCACTAACGCGCCGCACGGTCCGTTCCGTGTTCCGGATGCTTACGGTGAGGTTTACAGACGGAAGGGTGTAGAAGGTGACCGTGCGAATTTCTGGGGTATGATAACCAATATCGACGACAATATGGCACGGATGCGGCACCATCTCCGGGTTTTGGGGCTTGAGGAAAACACTATCCTTATCTTCATGACCGACAACGGATCCGCGGCTGGATGTGACTTGGATGCGCAGCAGTTCGTTAGGGCGGGTTACAATGCGGGGATGCGCGGTAAAAAAGGGTCGCCGTATGAAGGCGGGCATCGCGTGCCGCTGTTCATGCATTGGCCCGGCGGTGGCTTCACTGAAAAACACGAAGTGCATGAACTCACTGCGAACATTGATCTACTCCCGACGCTGATAGACCTCTGCGATCTTGAAGTTTCCTCAAATGCGCACTTCCACGGCACCAGCATCGCACCGTTGCTGAGAAACGAAACGGAAGCGTGGGAGGAACGGGTTATCGTCACCGATTCGCAGCGCGTTGAAAATCCGATTAAGTGGAAAGACAGTGCGACGATGTCCCAACGGTGGCGGCTCATCAACGGCACCGAACTCTACGATATACAGGCGGATCCCGGGCAACAGCACGATGTCGCCGATGAACACCCAGAAGTCGTTTCGGAACTCCGTGAGCATTATGAAGCGTGGTGGAAACTGGTTTCGGAGCGGTTTGATGAGGACTGTCCGATTGTCATCGGGACACAGAACGAACCTGTTACATGCATCACGACACATGACTGGCACGGGGAAGCACACGCATGGAATCAGGGGATGATCCGTCGAGGCATGGAATGTAACGGCTATTGGGCGATTGAGGTGCCTGAAGACGGGGCGTACAGCTTCGAGTTGCGTCGGTGGCCCCTTGCCGAGGACAGAGCGATCACAGATGGCATTCCCGGTGAACACATTGATCTCTACAACGGTGGTAAGGCTCTGGCATTAACAGCAGCGAAAATCCGCATTGGGGACCAGACTTCGACAAAAGCGATTCCACCAGATGCGAAAGGCGTAACGTTTACGTTTAACCTCACCGCCGGTCAGACGCGCATGCATACCGAGTTCTCCGACGAAACCGGGGAATTAGCAATTGGAGCGTATTACGTGTATGCGAAACGGGTGATTTGAGAAACGTGGCTTACTCATAGACAGGAGAGGTTGCGACGCGGGAAAATAGGCGGGCGAGTTCATCTGTTGACACGCCGAGGTGCTCTTCAAGGTCTTTTTGCGTCAAGCCAAGTTGTTGGACACCGAGGCTCTCTTCAAATTCTTCCTGCGTCAAGCCAAAATCACGGTATCCCTGAATGATGGTTTTCAGATACCACTTTGAAGGTGCCTCAAAATCCTTCACATACTCCTCTCTCATTCTGTAAAACATGACATCGTCTTGGTAATACTTGCCGTAGTAGTCGGGGTAGCCTTCGTAGGTATCAAGTGCCTCTTCGTGGTCCTCTGTAATTCTCCAAAGCCCACCGTGGACTGTACACCCTTCCGCACGGATAATATCGGCGTGGTATTTAAAAACAAGGCGGAAACCCTCAAGCCGAAACTTTCCTATATCAGCGACACCCGGACACCTTTGCTGCATCTGTGAGAGGTTCATGTTGGAGCCGTAAGCAAAGTATCTCATAGACTTGTTTTCTTGCGAGGTGAGGTCCCCCTGCCAAACAGAGGGACGTTAAAAAATTGCTACTGCGATTTCAATCTTCCCCACAGCACAGGAAGTTTACCTGACGGTTCAACAGCAAAAGCGGTAAACATGATACCGTCATTCATAATACCTTGAACTTCATCTTCGGTGAGTCCGTCGTTGAAGAGACCGACCTCGTCCATAATAGTGGCGGAGAGGAAACCTACACCTTTATCCGTAGCAAGCCATGCCGTCTGATCCTGATCTTGGAGTTGGAACTTCGGCACCTTTTGTGAGACTTTCTCTTCACCGTTGACGTAGATTTTACAGGTTTCTCCATCGTAGACATTGGCGACGTGATACCATGTTCCCGCCTTAACAGTCACGCCACTGGTAACATTCCAAGTGTTCGTCCAACTGCGAAGGGTGTTTGGTCCTTCTTTGTAAGGCACATAGCGGTTGTTACTCTGATCCCATATCGAGAAATAGTTCTGCTGACCTGCGATGTCGGTAAAATTTATCCACAGGATGAAGGTCACTTTATCCTCGATGATGCCTTTACCGAGCGGAATGGTGACTGTCCCACCCTTTTTAATTTCAAGAGCACCATCGACCTTCCCTTTCTCCCATTTCGAGTTCGTAATCGTGCCTTTACGTCCATTCTCGGACGCGTCTTCGGCGACATCGCCCTTGCCTTCGTCCAATAACCAAATACCGACGATCCTATCCGGATCAATTTCGGCGTGGCTATAACCGACGATGAGACCTAACGCGAGCATCGCGCAGACAAATATCTTTATTCTCATGAGGTTTACGCTCCTTTTTCGCTATACGGAGTGTTATGACCACAGAAATGTGATCGGTATGTTAATTGCATTAGACTTATCAAGCGCATTACAAGTTTAATCCGATTTTCAAACTGTGAGTCCGTTTGTAGTCGTGCGATTCATCACACGCAGGGATCCTGACCTTGGTAGGCGATGTTTCCTAACCTCGCCCTTTTCCAGCGCGTAGGTTGGGTTGAACGTGAACGTACTAAAAATCGCCCATAGAAAATGATTTTCAAACTTCATCAAGAAACCTAAAACCGCTGAAAGGCAAGTGAAACCCAACGCATTCTCACACCTATGGCACTTAGATTGTTGGGTTTCGCTGGGTCTATACCAACAAGGTATTGAAAAATGGAACCCTACGTGTAGACGAGAAGGATTTTTACCTCTTACCGCTCAACCCAATCTACATTTGTTACCTTGGATTGGAAAAATTACCGAGATATCGCGACGGGGAGGTCGCTTCTACAGAGGAACCAAACCCGCCAATTTAATTTGACAAAGAATCGAGATTAGGATATACTATAATTGCTTGCCGGGATGCTGAAATTGGTAGACAGGCTAGGTTCAGGGTCTAGTGTGCATTATGCGCGTAAGGGTTCGAGTCCCTTTCCCGGCATCCGATCACAAACGTAACGTACCTCGCCGCTTTCACCGTCTTATTAACAATAATTACTATCGTTTTTTGTAAAGGATTGGAGCGTGTTATGTATTATTTAGATGCCAAACGAATTGCAGATCAGGAAAGACAGCGTGCCGAACAAGAGAGACAGCGTGCCGAACAAGAGAGACAGCGCGCCGAACGGGCAGAACAACGTGCCGAACAGGCAGAACGGCTTTTAGAAGAGGCGAAAAAGAACAAGTCTTAACCAAAGGTGTTCATTTTCGTTCGTGTGGGGCATTTTCTTGCCTATAGACAGAAGATAGAAATTGTCATTCTCTTTGCAATGTTTCTGGTACCAACCATAAGAAAATGCTCACCGCGAGATAACCGATGCCCCCCAATGCGAAGCCGGAATAACTCAATCCGAATAGATCGGCAAGATTGCCAACAATAACCGGACCCGCGGAACCCCCGAAATCTCCCGTAAGTCGCCACAGACCTAAGAACTCACCAGTCCCTTCGTGGGGTGCCAAATCCGCGCCGAGGGTCATCATCGTCCCCGAAGCGATACCGTTACCCATCCGCATGAAAATTGCCGTCAGCAATAACGTCGTAAATGTTCCTGTAAAGGGCATCAACACCATCCCTGTGGCAAAAATGCAAACCCCCGGCACCGTCGCATATCTCCGACCGAACCGATCCATTGTATGTCCCGCAATTGGAAACATTGACATATCTATTGCTGAGGAAACCATAACGACCGTGCGAACCTGTTGCGTTGTTAGTCCGACAACCTCGTCGCCATAGAGCGGAATAATGATATTACATCCGCGGCGCAGCGTCTGGACGCACACCTGTCCCACGCCCGCAGTCGCGAGCAGTCGCGCATGCTGACGCGAGATTTCAAGAAGATGTTTTAGATAAGGGGGTTTCTTCTCGGTGGTTTCAGTTGTGGGACGACGCGTCTTTGGAATAAAGAAAAAACAGAGGATAAAATTCAACGCGACAACGGCGGTGTAGATGAAAAAAGGGAGCCGTAGGTTCACGCCGAGGAAGATGGCACAGAACTGTCCCGCGAAGGTGCCCATCCGATTTACGCCACCGAACAACGCAATCGCTCTTCCGCGATTCCCGATCGGAATAACATCTGTCATATACGCGTGCCGGGCGAGCATCCATAATGCGTTTCCGACACCGCCCACCAATTGGGCACCGATGAGTTGGAAGAAATTTGTGGCTGTACCCATCCCCACAGTTGACAACCCTATCATCACCAAACCGAGCAACATTGACGATTTGCGACCGAGCCGTTCCACCAAAACGCCTGCCGGGATATTGCCTAAAACACCAACAGCGAGGACAACCGTCGTCAAGGTATAGGATAACTCAAACGATTTGACATAAATCGAAAGCGTTGGTGAGACAATGCCTCCGCCTGTCGCCAGCAAAAATGCTGGAATGTAGATGGGTAGAATCAACGAAACTCGGCTAAATTTGGGGTTATTCAACTTTGGATAACTTTCAACATGGATAGTTTTTTAGCACGCCTTATTTTCCAAAAACAGTGAGCAAAGCGTCCAGATAGCACGTATGGGTAGCCTCGTCAAATAGGACGAACTGAATAGTTGTTGGCACAGTGTTGTTCTGGAGCATAAGTTCTTTCACCGCAGTCAGTGCGACGACTGCTGCCTTCTCTGTTGGGTATCCATAGATACCGGTACTAATAGAAGGAAAAGCAATACTCTGAACACCATTTTCCGCAGCAAGTTGGAGACTCTCCTGATAACAACTCGCAAGCAATTCCGCTTCACCCGAATCGCCACCCTCCCAAACAGGTCCCACCGTGTGAATCACATATTTCGCGTGAAGATTGCCGCCCGGTGTAATAACCGCTTTTCCGGTAGGACAACCGCCTTCACGCGAACGAATTTCCGCACAGGCTTGCTCAATTGCATCACCACCCGCGCGACGGATTGCGCCGTCTACACCGCCACCACCGACAAGTGCACTGTTCGCAGCGTTCACGATAGCATCGACTTGTGCTTTGGTTATATCGCCCTGTATGAGTTCCAGATTCGTTTCTGCAATTTGTGTTTGCATTCGATGATCTCCTTATCTTTCATCGATTTCTCTGAACAAAACCCGCCTTGTGCAGCTCCTGTAAAATGAAAGGTTCTATCGGCATATCGCTTTTGAGTTGCGCGTAGCCAATTCCTTGGTTGGTACAGAAGCGTTGCAAGGTGTTGCAAAATGTCTGCTGTTGATTCTGATATTGCGCGAGCGTCTCGGCATTAATTGTAATGGCTTTTGTTTCACCCGTCTCGGCATCTTCTACCAGCCAGTCTCTTCCCACCGTCCCGCTTTCTAAGTATGCCTGTGGGGTTATCTCCTCCAGACTCACCAGATGAATCGCGAAGGGCGAGAAGCCGCGTCCTGTGAGCAATTTGAAACCCTGTTCGTAGCCACCCGGATCCAAAAAATCGGAAAGAATGACGACCGTGCAAGGGTGCCGTTGATACATCGGCAGCTGCTTAAGACACTCCGTCAGTCGCGTTTGTCCGTTTGCTTCGATTGCCGTAAGCGAGTTTGTGAGACGAGAGAATTGCAATGTTCCTGATGCTGGTGGTAGCACCGCAGAAAGCCGTTCAGCGCAAGTGTAGATTGCGACACTGTCAGCATGCCCTAACGCGATATAACCCAACGCTGCGGTAATCTGTTTGGCACACACTAACTTGGTCGGCGAGCCAAATTCCATAGACTGACTATTGTCAACGAGTAGGACGAGTGGCAGCCCCTCGTCAGCATGGAAGAGCTTAATAAAGAGTCTACCCAAGCGTGCATAAATGTTCCAATCGACATGCCGCAGGTCGTCACCGGGTTCATAGACACGATAATCGGCAAATTCCATTCCTACACCACGGTTCGGACTGCGCCGCTCACCTTTGAATCGACTTCGGAATGCGCGTTTCGCACGGATGTAGAAGGGTTCAAGTTGTTTGAGGAATTGTGGTGTCAGCATTATCTGTATAGGGGTGTGTTGTACGACAGAACGAGGCAGCTTCTTCTTGTAGGAGCGAGCTCTGCTAGCGACTTCATTGGATCCCTAAATCCGTTTTATAGTAAAACCTACAATTAATTAGACATTGTAGAAAGGCGAGGTTACAAACCTCGCCAGCGGTGGTGAGGTGTTTTGTGTTTTCCAAAGTGCCCTTTTATTTTCAGGTTTTACTATAGACTTCAATAAAATGTTTGACACAATTATCGGAAATAGGTTTACACAATATGAATTGCTCAGCTGCAAACGACAAAGCCTGTCAACGTCATCACAAACGGTCGATCGTCTTCCGGTAGCGGGCTTCCATCTCAGGACCCTGAGCCTGCAAGTATTCCTGCTCTGATCGGCGCGCCGCTGCGGTTGAAGGAAGGGAAGGAATCTCAATGTCCGCCGTGCTAATCTGGTCGTTGCCCCATTTGTATGCGACAATCTCACCTTTGTTGATGATGAGATTCATGCCGACGTTTGCTTCCACAATCGGCACGCCGTTTTCACGCGCTCTGGCGAGCACCGTCTGATTCTGTGCCTTACCCTTTGAGCCGTAGGAGGGAATCAGAAGGAATCGCGCGCCGTCCAAAACCAGCGTCCGTGCAATCAGTGGATTCCACCGGTCATTGCAGATTAAGATACCAGCGCGTCCGAAAGGGGTATCAAACGCGCGAATCGTCTCGCCGATGCAATTGAAGTTCCACGATGGATGCGTACCTTCCGCAAACTGTGTTTTATGATACGTGCCGCATATCTCGCCATTGGTATCAATAAATACAGCGGAATTGTAGACAGCGGAGGTGCCACACCGTTCAGCGAAACCGAAACAGAGGCACGTCTTGAGTTGTCGGGCAAGCCGACGGAATCGATGGATATACGCGCCATCAAGCGGTTCTGCGATGTCGAGCATCGCCTCTGATGTGGCTCTGCCTTCAATGACATCCATAACGACGTAGCCTTCCAAAACACCCTCGGTCGCCAAAATCAACTGTGGGTTATCTTTGGCGGCTTCAACGAAGAAAGCCTCCAATTTTTCAGCGTTGGAGGCTTTATCCCATTTGATAGGTTTGAGCGAAATTGCGGAGACTTTGACTGACTGGTACATGTTTCACCTACATGCTCCGAAAGCCCTTATTCCCGCTGGCAAGGTTAGAGAACCCCGCCCGCGGGAGTGTAAAAGATATTGTAAGATAGATCGTCTATTTCGGGTAAGCGGTATCGAGACCGAGAATTACATAAGCGGTCACGAGTCTCGGATCTGCTTCCATCCAGCGACTTTGCTCATTTACCCAAAACCCATCGGGCTTCTGCAACTCGATCATTTTTTCTGCGAACTCTCGGTACCAATCATGTGTAATACCCTTCGAGTCTACAAAGGTTGAATCCCCATAAAGTCGCAATGCCTTCGCCATTGTGTGATAGTGATAATATAACCCTTGCGCGCCCATGCCGTAGTTTTCTTCAAGTGTGAAATGCTCTTTTATCCACCTGAAAGCCGCTTGCACGCGTTCATCGTCCTTATCAACATTCGCGTAGATGAAACTCAACAACCCGGCGTAAGTCATACTGGCATAGGAACGCGGGCTGCCTGCAGCATCCGTACCGGCTTTGCTTTCACCATCAGGCGAATAGATGAAACCGCCATCGTTGCCTGACCACGACTGATCGTTGCTTTCACTCCGATTCTGCGTGCGTTCCAGAAACTTAATCGCCTTGTCCCACACCTCTTGGTCGTCGGAACCGCTCTCTTTGAGTGCTTGGATGGCAATGTTCAGATTGGACAAGTCTTTCACCTCTTGACGGCTGCCGTAGCCGATTCCGCCGTGATAGACGCTCTCTTCGTCTAAGACTTGTAGGTTCTTCAAGAAACCTTGCGCCTTTTCAATGATAGAGGCATACTCAGGATTACCGGTTGAAGAAAGTGCCATCACCGCGATGGAGGTATTGTAATTCGGCAGGGCAGGCTGCATATCAACATCGTAGATGCCACCGTTCGACTGTTGCAGCGCAACTAACCGCTGAAGTCCCTTTTGGATAAACGGATGCTCTGCCTCCGTGTATTTGTTCTCTGGATGCCGCAAAAAAGCGGTGAGCACAAGTGCCGTTATGCCTGGATGATTGGCGAATAACCCGTCTTCGGCTTGCTGTCCTTTCAGCCACTCTAATCCCTTGTCAATGCTTGCGATAACCTGCTCGTTTAATTCGTGGTATTCGGATGCGTCTGTTTCATGATTCGCTGTTATACCGTTCTGCACAACAGCAAACATAAGGAACAGTATCAATATAAATCCACGCTGCGTTTTCATTTTCATTTTTTCTCCCTCCCGACAAGTCGTCTATTAGTAGGGGTAGGTCTTGTTCCTACCCCACACCCTTGGATTAGTATTTATAATAGCAAATACAATGCCAACGCTGAAAGTCTGTTTTTGCGCTAATTCTCGGAATTCAAGGAGCAATTGTGTCAAAAAATGAACGCTATTGTCCATAATCTGAACAATTGAAATGTTTTGTCTTTTCATTTAGGAACCCTTCTATATCCGCACCGTCTCTCCACTATCCGCAGACTGCATCGCCGCGTCATAGACCTGCATGACTTTGCGAATCTCTTCAGGTTTGACGACCAATTCCTCGCCTTTGTTCAGCACATCGGCGATGTTCTGATAGTAAGACTTCCACGTCGTCTGGATGCTTTCGACGACGAGTTCCCTATCCTCACCACCCGCCTCGGTCCAAACTCTGGCATAGTTTTCAGGATCCTGTTGTGCGGCATCAATATTACCCTCCCGCATCGGGCCCTCCTGTGGGTCCAAGCCGGACTTGATTAAGCCGCCCAGGTCCCCGACGATATACCAACGCGGTTTCTCCGCTTTGGAAAGGTTACCAATCTCAATCTGATACCGGACATCGTTTTCAAACTTAATGATGAGGTTGGCGTAGTTACCGATATCTGTGTCCCATCTTGAATTGTAATGAACGTCACAGAACACAGATTCAACAGGTGCGGTCACGAGTTGTAACGCCTGATCGACGAAGTGTGCGGGCCAATCGTAAAGGATACCGCCACTCTGACGTTTAACCCCACGCCAACCGCCCGGCGCGCCGTATCGCATAATCGCGACTTGGAAGAGGTAAGGCGTTCCGAGCAAACCGTCGTCAATAATCTTTCTAACCGTGTTATAATCCCAATCCCATCTACGATTGTGAAAGACGCTGAGCAGGACATCGTTCCGTTGACTTGCCGCAATCATCGCGTCCGCTTCGTCGGTATTCATCGCCATGATTTTGTCCGTCACGACGTGCTTCCCTGCATCCATCGCTTTGATGGAGAGTTCGGCGTGCGTGTCGTGTGGTGTAGCTAACACGACGAGGTCAACCGCCTCATCCGCGATGACTTCATCAATTGTTTGGTAGATCTGTACATTTGGATATGCCGCGCGTGCTGCTTCACGCCGTTCGGTATCTCGTGTCGCGATGGCGTAAAGATTCAATCCATCTGCCAAGCCGACAAGATAGGAATGAAAAGCGCGTCCAGCATAACCGTAGCCGATAACGGCGGTATTTATCATAAACAGAAATTCTCCTTAAAAGAAAGTTTGAAAGTGTACTAAAGTTACAACAACTTTCCAACTTTATAGACTTTCGTACACTTCGCAACTTTTTATTTTTCTGTTTGTAGGAAGGGTTTTCAACCCCGATTCTCAACGGTTGTTTTTTTGATCGTTCAGCGTCCAATCGTAGTCCAAGTAGCGGAACTTAACATCCGTCGATGCCAGAAATTCTGCGTCTTCAGGCGGCAGATAATCGCTGAGGAAATCCGCTACACCCTCGTAGCCCTCTTTAAAATCATCTTTATACCACTTGAAAATTTTCGAGAGGTAGACACGCCGTTCCGCGCGGTCAATCCGAACCTGTTCAGGATCCTGAATAAAATTGAGCGTTGCGGTCTCAAGACGCTCCTCAATCGTCTCGGCAGTATAAACACGGTTCCACAAAGGCGGGCAGCTGCTTGACGCACACACAAGTACGAAGTGAACCCGGGGATCCACAAACTCCGTGCGGATGATGTCGTGTTCAATTTCATTGAGCGTATAAGTTTTACCGGCAACTTGAAACTTCAGCCGAGAGAAAAATCCGTTGAAAAGTTTAACCTTCCGGACACTCATTATGGGATAGTGGTCAATGACACCTTTGACGACAAGTGCATTGTAGGCGTTAACCCAAAACGCCAACTGTGCATTATAGGACAATGCCGCAGGGTCCGCAACAGCCAGTAGGTCCAGATACGCCTCCAATTTTTCAGGGTTGGCCTTCAATTTTGCATAATCGACTTGTTGCCTTTCATCAACATGCTCCTGCAAAACCTGATCAAATAGATCGTGGGAAAATGGGACATCACCTGTCGGTTGTGAGGTGCGTAAATCCACCTCAACTCGGAAATGATAGAGGAAGAGCACACCGCACACAGATAAAAGCAAGAGGCATACAATTAGGATTCGATTCTTCATTCAGTGATGCCCTCATGCATACTGTTCCAACACGTCTCGGTCAATCTCAATTCCCAATCCGGGTGCCTGCGGAACGTCAACATATCCATCAACGGCATTTATCGGTTGCCGCGCCAACGCCGTACGGAGACGATTCTCGGTCATATCAAACTCCAAAAGCGAGGGGATCGGATTGAGTGCTTGTGGTGCATCCGGGAGTGTGGCTTGCCAGTGCAGCGTCGCAGCGAGGCGGATGCTACCACCCCACATGTGCGGCAATACTCGAACATAGTTGGCGCTCGCCATGGCAGCGATCTTCCGACATTCCGTGAAACCGCCTGCGATGCTCAGATCCGGTTGCACAATATCCAACCCACGTTGCTGGAGGAGGTCGCGGAATGCCCAACGTCCCATCAATATCTCGCCGCCAGCGATTCTCACCTTCAGTGCGTGCCGAATCTCCCGATAGCCTGCGACATCGTCACTGGTGATCGGTTCCTCATACCAGAAGAGGTCGTAATCCAAAAGTTTCTGTCCAACGTCGATCGCTGTTCCGACATCGTAGCCACAATTCGCATCGACAGCGAAAAGGGTTTCATCTCCGATGGCGCGTCGGACTGCAGCGACGTTCTCCACATCGTAAGCCTCGCCGAAACCGATCTTCATCTTGACTGCGGGGAACCCGGCATCAACATACCCTTTCGCCTCATCCATCAATGTTTGGGTTATGTCGGGTTTGTCTTTTTTGAAAAGTCCGCTCGCGTAGGCGGGGATCTTCATTCGGAACGCGCCACCGAGCAGTTGATAGATCGGCATATCTAGTGCCTTGCCCATGATGTCCCACAGGGCGATGTCGATACCGCTCAAGGCACCGATATTCCCGCGCATTGCTTCCCATATCCGCTCTGTTTCAAATGGCGACTGTCCAATCAGATGTGTTTCGATTGCTGCGGCGGATGGAAGGCTGACACCCTCGCCCCAACCGGTAATTCCGGCATCCGTGCTGATCTCAACAACGACGGCAGATCGAGTGCTCGTCCAACCGCGCGAATTCGCAAAGGGTTCAACGAGAGGATAGCGTAGATTGTAGGTTTTAACGTCGGTGATTTTCATAGTTTCAGTGTTTGTCGGTGTGATTTTAAACTGTAATGTCTCTTCGCTATTATTTCTATTCTATCATAATCTATACATTTTTTGCAGGAAAATAACTCATTAAGGTCACTTACCCCCATTTTTTTTGTAGAGTAGTCTGTCGTTGATATTGTTAGGTTTGTATGTGAGAAAAGCAGTCATCATCTGTAAAGTCAGAATGGATCGCCTCTACTGTGTCTGTGGGTGAAAAAGGAAATAAGAAAATGCTGGTTCCATAAATCCGTGAGAACGCGTTTGATAACAGTAATAACAGAAAAAGTTTTTCTATTATTACTGTTATATGCCTTCTGCCAATGTGTAGAGGCAACTTTTTCATAACAGATAAAAAGCAATCCATAGGCCAAACAGGCAGCCACCCAAAGGACCTCAAGACGTTCTTGTGTCGGTTTTTTCAAGATGAGTTTTCCAAATCCGAAGCGGGACTTTATATCTCGGAAACCGTGTTCAATCTGCATGCGGCGTTTGTAGCAGTGATGTATCTGATGCCCAGAGAGGTGATCTGAGATCAGATACATCGGGTCTTTAAACGCCTCGTCTCTGATGATATAAAGTTGGAGGGGTATCTGCTCGTGCGTCTGATAAAGGATGTGCGGATACCAGCCATCTTCTAAGTCATCAAGTTTCTTCGGACTACCGGCAAGCGTAATACCAACATGCCTCGGAACACGCATCACGAACACGATATCCCGCCCCTTGAGAAACTTGATGACGTGTCGCGCACGCGCAAAACCACGGTCAAACACCAGAACAGGACGTTGCTGATGCTTCGATACCACCCCTAAAGCCTCTTGATACACAAACTCACAGAAGTATTGGATGATCTCATTATGACTTTTATAGATACCATCGCGGATCTGCTGATCGTTATAGATGAACCAAAACACAGGGATCGCACGATGCCGAAACGGGATCGCAACCACAAGTGCCTTCCATCCAGCAATGAGTTTCGTCTCATCAACGAGCAAATACAGATGATCGTTGCCTGCCTTGCAACACCAACTGACAACCGACACAAACCAAGCTGCCTTGAGCGCATCAATAGGCAACGGCGTTTCAAGGAAACGCAGAAATCTTTTCTGTTTCGACTTCTCCCGGACAACAACGACAGGCAAGCGCGACGCAATCTCATTGATCCGAAACGTTTGCGCAACACTGATTGCAATCAAGACGAACAGCAGATTACGGAAACTCGGTTTTTTCAGACCAACAGACTTGAATATCTCTTGAAAACGTGTTATCATGGTTTGTGGATTTACCCGTTTCGGGTATCTCTTTTTCATAAAATACCTCCTTACATGTTTTGTCAACTCCGTTTACAAACGGTTGCTGTAAGGAGGTATTTTATCATAAACCTACTCAGTTGCTCACACTTTTAACAACAAAAACCTTTCACTACAAACCTTCAGAAAAAAATGGGGGTAAGTGACCACTATAAACTACCTTGAAAATTTTCTAAGCGACATGCTATAATACTAATCCTATTTCCATCTAATAATTTATCCATAACGTGGTCTTTTATAAGGAATACTATGAACGGAAACATTCAAAAACTGATCCAATCACAGGCACGAAAGGCGAAATCGGCGATGCGGATTTTATCGCGAAGCTCCGCCGATGTCCGAAATCATGCCCTCTTAGCGATGGCTGAGAGTCTACAGAATTCCAAAGATGAAATTCAGGCAGCAAATCGCATTGATCTCGAAAATGGCGAAAAGACTGGAGTCCCCGCACCTCTCATGCAACGCCTGTTGTTAGATGATAAAAAAATAGAACGGATGGTAGACAATCTCCGCCAAGTCGCTGCACTTCCCGATCCGATTGGCGCGGTGATCAGCATGGGCGAGCGACCGAATGGACTTAAAATCGGCACAGTCCGCGTGCCTATTGGTGTTGTCGGTGTCGTTTACGAGTCACGACCTGATGTGACCGTGGAAGTATCAGCACTCTGCATCAAATCTGGAAATGGGGTTATCCTCCGGGGCGGCTCCGAAGCCATTATCTCCAACGCGACGCTCGCGGATATCCTTAGTAACACTGCCGCCGCAGAAGGCGTTCCAGATGCCATCCAGTTCGTTAACACGACCGACCGACAAGCGGTTTACGAACTCATCCGTCTACCAGAATACGTTGATCTCGTTATTCCACGTGGGAGTAACGAATTCGTTCAGAAGTTGATGAAAGAATCTGATGTCCCAGTTCTCGGACATGCCGACGGCATTTGTCATATCTATGTTGACGAAGCCGCTGACCTTGATATGGCAAATAGGATTTGCATGAATGCGAAGGTTGGCTACAAGGTCGCGGTCTGCAACGCTGTAGAGACACTCCTTGTCCACAGCGATGCTGCTGAGAAATTTCTTCCTACTTTCTGTGATAAGTTGCAGGGCGCGGATGTTGAAATCCGCGGATGTGAACGGACACAACAGATTTATCCCGCTGCAAAACCAGCTACCGAAGAAGATTGGCGCACAGAATACCTCGACTATATCCTATCCATTCGCGTGGTGGACGATATAGACGCGGCGATTGAACACATAGAAACTTATGGTTCGCACCACTCAGACGCGATTATCACCGAAAGTTATAGCGCATCGCAGCGTTTTCTCAAAGAGGTGGATTCGGCGGCAGTCTATGTCAACGCCAGTACTGTCTTTACCGACGGTTATGAGTTTGGATTGGGTGCCGAGGTCGGCATTAGCACGCAGAAACTCCATTCCCGCGGTCCAATGGGACTTGAAGGATTGACGACTTACAAATATGTCGTCTATGGAGACGGTCAGGTGCGTGAGTAAAGGCATGATCGTTGCTCTATCCGAATAACGCCTCCCAAACAGAACCTTCTATCCTCAAAAATGTACTTATTATCACACCTCTCAGCCTGATTGGACGTGCGGGGACGTTTCTCATCTACGTTGTACTCGCCAATTGGTTTGGCGATCCGGCGGAGATGGATTTTATTTACTATTACTGGGGCATCGCCATATTCCTTATCGAGCTGCTCAGTGCTGCCTCCGCCTACTCTGTGCTCGTCCCCTTGTTAGCTGAAGCCCGTGCGAAAAGCGAAATTGAGGCGCAACGCTGTGTCCTATCAATTTTTTCTCGCTATATCGTGGTAATGCCCGTGCTTTGCTGCTTTCTCGTTGCCATTTCGTGGGCAATCTCTCAGTTGTTTTTGTCAAATGCAGGGCTTACATTAGTTGCCGCAATCGGTATTGTCTGTGGATTCCTCTGCTTCACTATTATCGCTGCAATCCGCTGGATGCTCAAGGCGATTTTAGACACCTATCAAGCATTTCATCTGCCGGTCATTGTGCAAGGGATCCGCGCTGTCCTTGTCATTGGCATTATCTACTTATGCAAGCCGTCTATGATTTGGTTTAGCATTCCGCTTGCGCTAATCATTGGTGAACTCTTCCAAGTGGTTGTGTTGTTTCGGCGATGCTGTGTTATTCTTAATCTACCCGTGCGTCACCTAAGATTCAATTGGCAACCGACTGCATACACAATACAGTTTCTAAGACAATGCTTCCTTATGATGGGTGCGGCAATCTCCGACGGACTAAACCCTGTTGTTGATAGAAGTATGGCGAGCACGTTAGGGGCAAGTTCCGTCTCAAAACTGGATTATGCCCTCCGTCTCTGTGCAATCCCTGAAACACTTACGGGTGTAACGCTCCCCGTCCTACTTTCGCACTGGGCAAAAATATCCTCAACCGATTCGCAATCTGAAAACAATTCAGCTGCCAATGGGACTCAGTTACAGCGAAGCGTCTGGCAGAGCATTATAGCCCTACTGGTGCTGATGGTGCCGTTCCTGATAGGTTTCTACCTTTTCCGTACGGACATCGTCGCGTTATTGTATGGACACGGCGAATTGTCTGAGGCGGGACAGTTCCATATTGCTTCGCTGCTCGGCATCTATTTGTTAGGAATGCTCCCACGTTTAATCAGCAGGCTGCTAATTCGCGCACATCTCGCACGTCAAGCACACAGAACCGTTTTCATGGCGACTCTTATCAGACTTATCCTCAATCCGTTTCTCAATTGGATTTTCATGCGGTATTGGGGGTTAGAGGGCATCGCGTGGTCAACAGCGTTGTTGTCTTATCCGATTTTTGCGTATATTGCGATTGCGTTTTGGCAGCGGAGCTGAATGGGCTGAACTTTGGCATCATCTTCCAGATAATCTGACGTAAGACCTCTCACACGAAGCGTCCTCATTCTGCGCATACGAGTAATCCCATCTACATTTCAACACCACAAATGAAACCCAACATCTGGACGAATCGTTTAGTATGCAGGTGTTGGGTTTTATAAGGAATACTATTATGGAAAAAATAAAATTAAAAATTAATGATAGGTCTTGTCAACATTGCGTCAAAACGGGGATAGATGCCTTGACGGAGCTTGAAGGCATTCAGCGTGCGGAGATGGACCCGCGCAAAGGCGAGGCAGTTGTGCATTTTGATCCCTTACGCATCACGACTGCCAACGTCATGAAGGTCATATCGAAAATAGGTTTTGAAGCAGTGGGAAAACCGGATCTTTATCGTTAAGATTAAACAGAAAAGTCAAAGGCGCGAGGCTTGCCCAACGGGTACTAAATTTGAGCGAAACGTTCTGGATAATTTGAGGTGATACCTTGGACACCGAATTCCTTCATTTCGCGCATGCGAGTAAGGTCATCTACAGTCCAAGACCACAAGGCAACCCCACGGCGTTGAACTTCATAAGCGAATTCCGCTGTAATCAGTTGATGATTGACGTTTAGCAGGCTGCTACCGAGCTCCCCTAATTGCTGGCACAGATGAATAGGAGACAGATGTTTATTGTGATTCCCAATGAGCCATCCTATTGGGATACGGGGTTCTAATGCACGGATAGTTTGTAAGACCGTGGTGTGAAAGGAAATAACAACGGCGAGATCTAACGTATCTGTCTTATGAATTTTTGCGACAACTGCTTCGGCTATCAGTGGATCTTTGATTTCCAGGACAGCAATTGTCTCCCTTGCGATGCATTCTAATGCCTCTTCAAGCGTCGGTACCGGTTCACCTGCAAATTCAGCATCAAACCATTCTCCAGCATCCGCACGCTTAATCGTTTCTAAGGTGGCTTGGTTGACGCTTCCGCGGAGGTTAGTCGTTCGGTCCAAGGTGGAATCGTGTATCACGACGGCCTCACCGTCGGCAGTCCCGTGCAGATCGAGTTCTACGGCATCTACACCGATTTCAAGGGCTTTTTTAAAAGCTGATACCGTATTCTCTGGAGCAGTTCCCGATGCTCCACGGTGTGCAATCCGAATCCATGGATGCATGATTTTCATCTCCTATGGCAATCGGGAGGTCGCTCCTGCCTGTTATTCATTATTGCTCTGTTTAATCTTCTTTATGAGTGTAGTCCGACTCATCCCAAGCAGTTCCGCTGTCTTGCTGTGATTGCCCGAAAATTCATCTAACACCAGTTCAATGAGTGCCTTATCCAACAACGCGACAACTTCTTCGTAAAGTCCCCGTCTTTCTTGTGTGATAGCCTCTTTTGTAATGTCTTGTAAAACGGATTTGAGAGAGGTTTCCAAGTATGAAGTGCCGGTAGGATCAATCTGCTGACCTGTTCGGATCTCTGGCGGTAGGTCGTCCGGAAGAACCACGTCTGCACGGCAGAGCGTCGCTGCGCTTCGGATGCAGTTCTCCAACTCCCGGACGTTGCCGGGCCATGAGTAGTCTTGCAGCAATTTCATTCCTTCCTCAGAGATGCCGCGGATCGGTTTACCGAGTTCTTCCTGTATGAGTTGCAAGAAATGTGTAACGAGTAACGGAATATCCTCTTGACGCTCCCGTAATGGGGGAAGATGGAGTGCTATACGTTTGAAACGGTAGTAAAGATCCTCGCGAAACTGCCCTCGCTTCACCATTTCGCCAAGTTCCTGATTCGTGGCAGCGATAACTCGGACATCCACTTTAAGCTGCCGGGTTCCGCCCAATCGCTCAATTTCTTGTGTTTGCAAAGCGCGGAGCAATTTCATCTGTGATGTTGGTGTCATATTACCGACTTCATCAAGGAAAAGCGTACCACCGTTAGCCAACTCAAATCGTCCGGGTTTCCCTTCTTTCTTCGCATCTGTGAACGCTCCGGCTTCATAGCCAAATAGCTCGCTCTCCAAGAGTTCATCTGGTAGGGCACCGCAATCGACCGGAACGAATGGGGCATCCTTCCGGGTACTGCCTGTGTGAATTGCGCGTGCAACCAGATCTTTACCCGTCCCCGTTTCACCTTCAATCAGAACAGTCATCGTATTGCTTGCCATGATACCGATGAGTTTGTAGATTTCGCGCATCTGGCTGCTCTTTCCAACCAACCGGTGCCCGCTCTGCTCTGTTGGCGATTCATCTGCTGCTTCCACAGGCAAAGTGCTACGGACGGATTGTGTACGAAAGGCGCGCTCTAATACGCTCTTGACAATATCCAGATCAATCGGTTTCGGGACGAAATCGAACGCTTGCAGGCGCATTGCTTCTATTGTCGTTTCCACATCGTCATAAGCCGTGATGATAACCACAATTACCCACGGATGGTTGGCTTTAATTTCGCCTAACGCTTCCAGACCACTCATCCCCGGTAATTTCACATCAAGCAAGACGACATCCGGCTTATCAGCTGCAATGCGACGCAAGCCTTCTTCAGCATTATTCGCAATGCTCGGACGATAGCCTTCGCTCTCCAGGAATTGCTCGAATGCCCAACAGATTTTTTCGTCGTCGTCAATTACCAATACATTTTTCATCTTTTTAATTATGTGCTTCTTCTCATCGCTCCACTACGTTTTGCGGCGTACTCGCCCATAAGCGATCTGCTTCGCGATGGTCTTTGGTTAAGTCTAACCTTTTGTAAATGATGAGCAGGTCATAGTACCCATACGCTAAAGCGTGGGGTAACCTGTGTTTCATGGCAATTAGCGTTTCCGAAGAAACATCTTACTTCTGCTCCACAGAGGCAGCTAAGCCCACCCGTAAAATGTAATAGAACAGGGACCGGATTCAATTATTAAGAGTTCGCTTTCCACCTTCTATTGATAATAGAAAATTTTTACCGTCATCGCTCATTTCGTTGTTGGCTTCTTCCGCTTTTTCCTCTAATTTCCGCTTGAGAACCGGATAAGAATCCACGATTGGAACTTCACTGAGGGATGTCAAAGCCGGTTTTTGTCCTTCCGCTCTTTGCGTTGCTTCAGCGAGTCGCTCATTTTTTTTAGCAACGTGTGCTGCGTCTCGCGCTTTGAAATCTGGGAGTACTCGTTCAGCAAACAGTTCCAACGATTCACAGATATCCTCATGACGGTTCTCGCCCGCCTGTTGAATGAAGACGACTTGGTCCACGCCAGCATCTTCCATTATCTCTAAGTGTTCACGGACCTGGTCTGGTGTGCCAATACCTGCTCTACCTTCAGCTGGATCCTGTGTTGTTTGTCTATAAAGCTGCCAAATATCCGTTTCCCCTGGTATTTGCGAGCCATTATGATAGTAATGCGCGAGCGCAAATCGGAAAAAGCGTAAACCGTCTAAACCGCGGGCAACGGCAGTTTCTTCATTATTATGACATGAAAACCCTGACACCATGGCGATGTTCGGATTCACCCGCTGCGTCAGGGGTTCACACTCCTTCTCAAAAATTTCATAATACTCTTCTACCCAGAATTTCGCTTCCTCCGCATCGACGAATGCGAAGGTTAATGCACCGAGTCCATATTTGGCAGCATATCGAAGACTGTCGCGGCTGGAACACGCTACCCACGGTGGTGGATGTGGTGTCTGCAGTGGTTTTGGCACGACGTTACGGGGTGGCATCGAAAAGTACTGTCCATTATAGCCTGAATAAGGCGATTGTATCATCATTTTCGCCGTTTCACGTGTGCATTCTGCCCACATCTCGCGTTTACATTTCGGGTCAACGTTAAATCCACCAAGTTCTATATGTGAGGCAGATTCTCCCGTTCCCCATTCCACACGTCCATTTGAGACCAAGTCGAGTGTGGCAATGCGTTCAGCGACGCGCGCCGGGTGATTGTATGCTGGAGGCATCAGCACGATCCCATGTCCTAACCGAATTTGTGTTGTCCGCTGGCTACACGCTGCGAGAAATACCTCCGGTGCTGATGAGTGTGAATACTCCTCAAGGAAATGGTGTTCAACTTCCCAGATATAGTCAAATCCGAGTGTGTCAGCCAGTTCTACCTGCACTAACGCATCTTGAAAGAGTTTATGTTCTGCACCGTCCTGCCATGGGCGTGGAATCTGATGTTCATAAAACAGCCCAAATTTCATCTTTTAATTTTACCTTGCGGTTAAATAACGTGAATCTGAAATTTAACGTCCTTTTATCGAATCCGCTCTCCATTTCATTACGAGCTACGATCCTGAAGAAAATCCATGAAAACGCACAACCTAACAGATTATGCTACAAGTGCCCTGAAATCACTCTATCTGCTACTACGTTACGGTATCGAGTGTTTGCATTTCTTCATCGGTCAATTGCCACTCGAAAACATCTAAATTTTCGCGTAAATGCGGTACGGAACCCGATTTTGGAATTGTGATGATGTTCTGCTGGACTAACCACCGTAATGCAACTTGCGCTGCAGTCTTTCCGTGTGCTTCTCCGATGCTACGCAGAACTGTATCGTTGGCAAGATTTCCGACAGCCAAAGGGCGGTGCGCTGTCATCACTATATCGCGCGCGTGGCAATAGTCTCGCAAATCCGATCGGTTTCTGCGTACATGGTACTCCACCTGATTCGTGCAAATCGGGAGTTCAGAGACCTCACACGCTTCTTCAACCTGAGCAATGCTAAAGTTACTGATGCCGATGCTTTTCACCTGACCCGCGTCGTAAAGCTTTTGGAATGCATCAAAAGTTTCAGTGACCGGAACAGAGCCGCTCGGATGGTGAATCAATAATAGATCAACGTAATCCATTTGCAAATCGCTGAGGCATTCCTCAAATTGGGCGAGGACCTCGGCATACTTGAGATGGGTGTGCCAGATTTTAGTGGTGAGGAACACCTCCTCACGATCAATGTCGGTATCGCGGAGTGCCTTCCCAATCTCGCGCTGGTTTTGGTACATCCATGCCGTGTCAATATGCGTATAGCCTAAAGCGATGGCTTCTTTAACGATACGCTCGCACTGCCTGCCTTTTAGCTGCCAGGTTCCTAAACCGAATATAGGCGTTTCATGTCCTGATGCAAGTTTGATGTTTTTCATAATACATTCATAATATATGATTCCGAAAAAAAAGTCAAGTGGTAAGAGAAGATTCCGCTGATTCCACGATTACCTTTTGACCCTGTTGCGAAGATATTATACAATTCCATATAAGCACAGCGGCGTTAGCAGCTTTTTCTCAAAAAAGTCAAAAAAAGTTGACAAACCCATAGAGATGGTGTATACTATTAATAACACTCGCGGTCGAGTGGTGGAATCGGTAGACACAACGGACTTAAAATCCGTCGCCTGTAAAAAGGTGTGAGGGTTCAAGTCCCTCCTCGACCATGATTTAGGACCTCGTCCAAAGGCAGCCTAACATAGGCGAAACTGAACAGAAGGTCCGTAGTTAAAAACTTGCCGCAGGGTAGAGCAGCCAGGTAGCTCGTCGGGCTCATAACCCGGAGGACGGGGGTTCAAATCCCCCCCCTGCAATCTTCTTGAACGCTTTCGTGTTTTTCAGAAAAAACACAGTTAGATTCAGGAAACCCCACAACTGAGGCATTTTTCCCTTTGTAGATTCCATATCCGACCCTGCTTTTCTGTGCTGCTGCACTCGGAGGTTTTATGGTCATGTCCGATAAGTTATCCGAAATTTTTGCGGCTAATTATCCGCGAGAGAATACTGTCTGTTTACCGCCCGGGGCAGTTGCCCGACTTGAAAGAGGCGGTATATCTGATGTCGCTGTATCACCAGACGAAAATCTGACCGCTGTAGCATCCCGCCTTGGTGTATGGCTCTATGATGCCCACACCAAAGACTTCGTGTCGTTAATGGCTGTTGAAGGGACCGGACTCCTTTCAAAAGTTGTTTTTTCGCCTGATGGCACCCGAATCGCTGCCGGAGATTGGGACGGTAAAACAACACTATGGGATATCAATACTGAGACAGCCCTTGTCACCTACACCCATAAAGATTACGTGACTTCAATTACATTTTCTCCCAATGGTAAATTTATCGCTATCAGCAGTAGGGACGCGACGGCAACACTCTGGGATGTTGAGACCGGAACCGCCTGTTTTACCATTACGCATCAAGGCTCAGTGACTTCAACAGTTTTCTCGCCAGATGGTACGCTTTTAGCGACCAGTAGCAGCGACGCGACGGCGACACTCTGGGATATTGACACAGAAGAAATCCGCTGGACTTTCACACATGAAAAACAAGAGAAATCTGTGACATTCGACTCAGGGCATGTTGAGACTTTCAACAGAGGTGGCATAGGGAACATCGCTTTTTCTCCAGATGGAAAGCATTTTGCGACCGCCGGTCAGTATATGGATTATTCCTCAGCACTCTGGGACGTTGAGACTGGAGAGCAACTTTGGTGTGTTACCCATGAAAAACAGATTGATGCTGTTGCGTTTTCTCCGGATGGTACGTCCATGGCAACATACCATGAGGACGACACCGTCAGCGTGTTGTGTGTTGCAGATGGCATCCTGATACCGCGTGCTATTCACGCGGAGAAGTGGCGAAAAATAAACAGAAACCTATCTATAGATCATGATGAAGATGGCTGGGGCCGAAGGGTTCGATTTTCACCGGATGGAAAACACCTTGCAGAACTTAAAATGGCAGGCAATTCGCTTATATTGTGGGATGTCAACACTGGTGAAAAAATCAAGGAGTTTGACGAAGTTAGTGGAGCGGCGCGGACCCTTGTATTTTCTACAGCGGGGCATTGCCTTGGGGTGAGTTGTACCCCTTACCCACAATATGATACCGTTGAATTATGGGATGAGGAAAAGCGCGCCAGTTTCACGCATGGCGGGCTTGTTGATACCGTCGCGATGTCACCGGATGGGACGTTTTTAGCGACGGGTGACAGGGATAAAACGGTCAAACTTTGGCATGTAGAGACGCAGCAATGCTTTCAAACCCTATCGGGGCATATAGGGGGCATCGTATCCCTCGCGTTCTCACCTGATGGAACCCTCTTGGTCAGTGGGGGTGGTGAAAACTGGGAAACGCAAACACACGCAGATGGTACAACTTTCATTTTTTCTGCTGGCGGTAGCCCGGTTGACAGAACTGCAAGGGTATGGGAAGTTGCTACAGGGGAAAATATTGCTACACTTGAAAGTTCTTGGATAGTCAGAGGAACCGCGTTTTCGCCTGATGGAAGGTGCCTCGCGACAGGTACAACCAAAAGTGTTACTTTGTGGTGTACAAAGACGTGGCAACCCATGGCTACGCTTGATACGGTCAGCTTTGAGTCCTTCGCGTTTTCACCCGACGGCAGCCAACTCGTTATCGGCGGAACGTGGCCGGAGCAGCAAATTCAGATCTGGGATGTAGAAACTCGGGAGCTTATCGGTGAGTTGTCAGGGCATAAAAGCGACGTTGAATCTCTTGCCTTTTCACCGGATAGTCGCCTGCTTGCGAGCGGTGGGTTTGATGGGCTTATCTATTTGTGGGATATGACCCCTTATTTTTAGTATATCCAACATGATACCTAACCGGATTGTCTCATATTGGTCCAGTATAAAACAAGCGCATTGTAATTTGTTAATGTTTCTACAGTTTGGACAATTTCTGTGAGGTGCATGACTTGTTTTCAAAGCGTTTCTGATTTTTCTCAACATTCCTCACGCCAATCCAACCTAGAGAAAAATAAATTCGGATGCACCGATGCGCAGCCCCAGCGGGGCGAAATTTCTATAGAAACGCCATACCGCCCTAAGATCCAAGCCCTAGCCGGGCGAAATGTGTATTGTTTAAAATTGTCCAAAGTTTAGTAATGTTAGGGTAATTTTGTCGTCCGCGCTCCTAAAGTTACGTCATTTGGGGCACACCTCTCTCGGATCTTTAGTATTAAAAATACAGAAAAAACGATCTTCTGAACATTGCTATTTTCCCGTGTTAGTTATTAGGATAAATCCAAATTTCGCCGGCTTTCTCCGCGAGTTCATTCCCCCTTTTGGTGATGGCGGCGATATTCCATTCTTCTACATCTCTTAGGCTTTGATTTAAATGAGGGTGTTTCATAAATCATTAATATTCTATCGAAAGACAGTTTTAATGTGTGTG